>NZ_JBHWIR010000279.1:0-6493 GCF_042731835.1 Kitasatospora sp. NPDC059817
GCCGTGGGTAGTGGGGCCCGCGAGAGTCGTGCGCGTCAGACCTCGCCGAACTCGCCGGCCCGGACGGCGGCGACGAACGACGACCAGGCGTCGGCGGGGAAGACGAGGGCAGGACCCTCGGGGTCCTTGGAGTCACGGACGGGCAGTACACCCGGGAAGCCAGGAGCCACCTCGATGCAGTTGCCCCCGTTGTTGCTGTAGCTGGACTTGCGCCACTCGGCGCTGGCCAGGTCAAGGGTGGGGCCGGTCATTCGTGCTCCTTTCGAGCAGCGCGGATCACGGCAGGCGAAGCCAACTTGGATAGCGACTTCACCTGAAGCCGATCGTAGTCACGGCTCCATGCCTCGACCTTCCTGCATTCCCGCTCCAGGACGCCCGAATCGGCCACCGGAAGTTGCGGGCCGAGCCGAGCCGGACCGTCGCGGTCAACGGCTGCCGGGAGGGCTGCACGGTGCCCGGCCCGCGGACCCCGCAGGACGAGGCAGTCGCAGCCCCGGCGTGACAACCGGTTCCGGGCCGGCCCTACCTCGTGAGGGACTCCATTCCGAGGAGGGCTGCGGTTTTGGTGTACCGGTCCGGGCGAGAGCGTCGTTCAGGGCCAGGCGCGAAGGGGTTCCGGCTGGGACTCGCTGAAGAAGCCGCCGCTGGGGCGCGGTGCAGGCGAGGCGCTGGCAAGCCAGACGGGGGTCTGCACGCCTTCGTTCGGGGTGATGGCGAACGGACGGAACAGTGGGGCGGTCAGCCGCATCAGACCACCGGTGTTGCTGTTCATCGCGGTGCCCTTGGCCATCCCAGGATTGGCGTTGTAGACGCTCATGCCGTCAGGTAGGCGATGTGCGAGTTCTCGCGCGGCCAGGAGGCTGACGAGTTTGCTCGTCGCGTAGACGTTGATCTGGTGGTAGAAGCGCTTGCTCCACGACGTTCCCGCGACATCTGGATCGGTGGCATCGAGCCTGCCGCGCTTTTCCACGAACGAGGACATGTTGATGATCCGCGCTTCGCGCGTGAGCACTCCTTCGGCCAGGAGGGCGTGGGTGAGCAGGAACGGGGCGTGATGGACCCCGTGTAGGTGTCGCCCTCGGGCTGGGGCGGTGCTGCCGAGTGTGTCTGCCTTCGGCTTCCGGCGATTTCGGCACTCCCGCTGCCGTCAACCCGTTTGCGCGGCGTACACCCAGTCGGGTTCACGACGCCTCATTGGCAGTCAGTGAGGGGATCAACTGTGTGAGTATCCAGCGCGGCCGTAAAGGTACGCGCCTCTGACCGGAAACGACGTACGGAAGGACGCAGTGTGGACTCGACAGACCGCCGCACGATCAGGCACCCCCGACCGCCTGGCGTGGACACCCTCCACTACACCACGCGGAGCGGCCTCGACGCCGTCCCCGATCCTCGGCACCGCACCATGATCGCCAGTGTCCTGGCCTCCGGCCTGGTTGACGAGATGATCGCCTTCACCCAAACCTTCGATCCGCCCGTCAACCTCGCGCAGGCCCGCGCCGACGCCGATGTGCTCACCAGCGAGTTCGCGGCGTTCGGCGTCACCATCCCCACCGCCACCACCACCAACATCACGTTGATGCGCGCCCTCATGGTGCCCATCGCCGACGACGCGCTCGCCCTCGCCCTCGATCGCATCTGGGTGTTCGTCACCAACACCGATGACGTGTGCTGCCACGACCCCGCAGAGGCCGAAGCCATCCTGCGGGCCGGCATGCTGCCCGAGCAACGCGCATCCTCGCCGAACGCCCGGTACATCCGGCACATGTTCAAAGAGCTCACACAGTTCTGCGATCCGACGTTCCTCGCCGTCTTCAAGACCTTCTTCTACAACGCGATCACCGGCGTCCTCATGGAGGCGGAGTTCACGCCGGAGGCGTCCGACGGGGTCGACAGTGACTTCGTCCGTGTCTTCAACGGCTTCTCCCAGTTCTGGTTCACCTCACTTCAGTTCACCGACCCCTGCTTGAGCGCCCACCACAATCGGGCATTCTGGTCGGCGGCGCTGAGCTCCTGTGTCGCGTTTCTCAACGACATCAACGATGTCTTGTCCTTCTACAAGGAGGCGGTGCACGGCGAGGACTTCCTCGCCAGCCGGATCTACCGCCGCTCGGTGAGCGAGAACATCCCCTACCTCGCCGAATACCACCGGAGCCTCGACAGCGGCCTGGCTGCCTACCGCCGCGTCCTGGACCTCGCCACTGACGAGCAACGCCCGCACCTCGACCGTTACATGACCGCCTTCGCCTACTGGCACTTCCACTGCCGTCGCTACCTCTGGCACGACATCTACCCCGGCCTGACCCCGATCGACATCTGATCCGGTCTACTGGCGAGCTCGCGTATTCAACTGTCGCCAATGTCCCGCCACAAAGGAAAATGAGCCCAACTGTCAGCTTATCGAGCGGCGTCTGATGACCGACCCCACGACTCTCGTCAGCATCTGCGAGGAACTCGCAGGAGTCGAAGCCGCAGAGCTGTATGTCGATGAATATGGAGAAAGTCCGATAGTTCTCCGAGGTTCCCAGCCTTCTGATGCCCGTGTGTGATCCTCTGCGGCGTATCGGCTCCTGTTCCGCCGGTCTCCCTGAGGTGGCGGCTGGTGGTCTTGTCGTGGTAGCCCAGAGCGGCCGCGACGACGGGGGCAGGCGGCTCAAGGAGTTGCTGTCGAATGGCGGCGCCGCGGGCGGCCGCGACGGGGATACCGATCTCGCGCAAGAGACATGACAGGCGGCTTCCAGGCTTGTCCATCGCTACCAGCCGGTTGAACAGGGGGGTCAGCGCGGGGCGGACGCGGCCCGTGCCGTCGGCACCCCGGACGGCGTGATCCACCTGTCCCGGGGCCGGTGGTCGGTCACCATCGGCTGACCGAGACCGGACGGCCCTGTCCGGTTTCTCCGGGGCGGGGCTCTGCCTGGAGCGGTGTCAGCGGCAGCGATGCGTGAGCCCCACTGCCCGTCGTGGGCAGTGGGGCTCGGACAAGGTGTGCGTCAGGCCTCGCCGAACTCGCCGGTTCGGATCACGGCGATGAACGACGACCAGGCGTCGGCGGGGAAGACGAGGGCAGGACCCTCGGGGTCTTTGGAATCACGGACGGGGGCGAGGTTGGGGACGTCGGTGGCGACCTCCACGCAGTCACCGCCGTTGTCGGAGTACGAGGACTTGATCCAGGAAGCGCCGGACAGGTCTGCGCGGTCACTCATGACTGGAATTCCTTTCGGGCCCGATGGTGAACTGTCAGGTGTAGTAGGGCTACCCCGGCGGTAAGACGAACAGGCGTTGGTGATCAGCGGTCAGCTCGCGTCGACTCCTGCCCTCCACATGGTGCGGAGTTGCGCGTCGACGTCGCCGGCCTGGCGAACACCCGCCTGGTAGGCCGGTTCCCAGGCCGTCAGGTCGCCGGCGTCCGAGCCAAAGGCGCGCACCGAGGCCGGATCGGGGCCGATGGTCACCACGGCGTCCGCCCCCACTGCCGCCAGCTGGTGGTTGAGCGGCTCCCGGGGGAACAGGTGGGCCATCGGCTCGACCACGACCAACGTGCGGGCTCCGGCGGCGAGATCGGCGTTGGGGCCCGCACGCAGGGCGCCGTCCATGTACCGCCGGCCGTCGATGGCGACGGGCGGCGCGGCTCCGGGGAAGGCGCTGCTCGCCGCCACCGCGTGCACCAGCGGCACGCCGCTGTCGCGGTCCCACACCACGGGCTCGCCGGTGGTGGCGCAGACGGCGGTGATCAGCAGTCGTCGCTCCGGCCACGCGTCCGCACCGATCAGGGCGGCGCGCCCCGCGATCAACGCCTCCTCGGCTTGGGCGCTGGCGCCGTCGAGCGCGAGGCGGCCGACGCGGCGCCTCGCCTCGCCGGGTTCCAGGCTGCGGTCGCCGAGTACGGCGAACACCGCGCCCATCCGCTCAGGGTCGGGCTTGACCCGGTGGGCGGCCTGGCGAGCCGAGGAAGCGAGCCGCCCCGGGTCCTGCCCGGTGGCGAGCAGCGCTCCGACGATCGAGCCGGCTGACGTGCCGACGATCAGGTCGGCCTCGCCCAGGTCCACGCCGTTGCGGCGCAATCCGTAGGCCAGTCCGGCTGTCCAGGCCGTGCCGACGTGACTTCCGGGGCCCAGGACGAGTGCTCGGTCGAAGGTGTGCATGTGGTCTCCCCTCGTTATTGAAACAGTCGTACCATATACTCGCTAATGCCGTCTCAACTCCGATGCGCCGAAGGGAGATCCACCGTGGGGCGACCCCCTGACCCCGCCCGTCGCGAGCGCACGCTGGCTCGGGCGACCGACTACGTGCTGGCGCACGGCCTGGCCGGACTGAGCCTGCGGCCACTGGCCGCGGCCCTCGACACCAGCCCACGGATGCTGCTCTATGACTTCGGCAGCAAGCAGGAGTTGGTCGCGGCGGTCCTCGCCGAGGCCCGCCGCCGAGGCGCGGTGCGTCTGGCCGGGCACCCCGCGCCGGTGAAGGGCTCCGTGCAGGAGCGGCTGCGGGGCATCTGGGGGTGGATGAGCGCGGACGAACGCGCGCCGTTCGTCCGGCTGTTCTTCGAGGTGCACGCCGACGGCCTGGTCCACCCCGAGAACTACCCCGACCAGGCCGAGGCGATCACGGACTGGTTCGACACTCTCGGCGCCACCTTCCGGGACGTCTCCACCGGCCCTGACGACACCGTCACGCCCACGCTGGTCATGGCCGTTGTCCGGGGTCTGCTGTTCGATCTCACGACCACCGGCGACCGCCGGCGCACCGATCTCGCGCTGGACCGCTTCGCCGAACTCCTGGGGCGGTGAACGCGCGACAGCGGTGAACGCGCGAGAGGCGTGACGGACGGGGCCGCGTGCGGTGATGGTGACGTCAGCGAGGCCGAGGACGGCGCACGTGGCGGTCCTGCCCCGCGCCGTATCCGGCCACCGCCATGGCGATGCCGAGGACGGCCAGGACCGTGAGCGGAAGCGTCCAGCTGCCGGTGGCGTCGTGCAGGATGCCGAGGAGAAGCGGGCCGGCCGCCGCCACGAGGTAGCCGATGGACTGCGCCATGCCGGCCAGTGCGGCGGCTTCGCCGGAGCTGCCGGCGCGTTCGCTCTGGAAGGTCAGCGCGAGGACGAGGCACGCGCCGCCGCCCAGTCCGAGCAGGGTGCACGCCACGACGGACAGCGCGGGGGCGGACACCAGCACGGTGAAGCCGCCGGCCACGATGAGCGAGGCCCCGGCCGCCGTCCACCGCTGGTCGTGACGGCCCCGGGTGAGCAGGGGCAGCAGGCCGCTGGTCGCCAGGGAGACCAACTGGTAGTAGAAGAGCATCCATCCGGCGGTGGTGCTGCTCGTGCCGTGGTGGATCAGGATGCTGGGCAGCCACGCGACGGCGGTGTAGAAGGCCAGGGACTGCAGGCCCATGAACATGCTGACCTGCCAGGCCAGTCCTGACCGCCAGGGGACCGGACTGCGGCCCGCGCCGCTGGAGGCCCGGGCCCCGTCGCCCCGCATCCGGGGCAGCCAGACGAGGAGCGCCGCGATGGTGAAGGCGATGCCCCAGGCCAGCGCGGTGTGCCAGGAGCCCGGCAGGGAGTGGGAGAGCGGGGCGGAGATCCCGGAGGAGACGGCGGCCGTGACGCCCATGACGGTGACGTAGAGCGCGCTGATGCCCTGGATGCGGTGTGCGGGCACGCTGCGCCTGATCATGGCGGGCAGCAGCACGTTGCCGAAGGCGATGGCGGCGGAGAGGATCACCGTCCCGGCGAACAGGCAGATCACGGAGGGCAGCGACCGGACCACCGTTCCGACGGCCAGCGCGCCGAGGGCCGCCACCAGCAGGCGCGCGCTGTCGAACCGGTGGGAGGCCCGGGCCACCAGGGGCGACGTCGCGGCGAACGTCAGCAGGGGGAGGGTGCTCAGCAGCCCGCCCCAGCTCGCCGTCAGGCCGCTGCCCTGCTCGATCGCCGGCAGCAGCGTGCCGACGCCGGTGAGGCTGGTCCGCAGGTTGGCCGCCACGAGGCAGATCGCGAGGACGAGCCCGATCGACACGGCGGGCCGCGTGCTGTCGCTGGCCGCAGGCCCGGAGACGGAGTGCTGACGGGTCGTCGAGGACAGTTGCGGACTCATTGCTGCTCCGTGGCTGGTGGTGTCTGGACCTCGTGGTCGTGGGTGAGCCGGGCGGCCGCCGCCGCAGGCCGCGTCCCCATCGGCCGGCCGCCCGCCTCGATGTGTGAGCGGAGGCGGTCCACGAGCGGCGCGGACAGACTCGCCGTTCTGCGCGGTGTGCTGGTGCGTTTCATGGAGGCAGCCTATACAAACATCAGACATTTGAACATCACATGTTTCTGGGCCCAGATCGCGGTGATCCGGGGCCAGGGGGGAGGCGTGATGACGACGCCAGGGTCGTCGGCTCGGGCAGCGGTTGCTCGCCGGAGCCGTTCCAGCGGCGGGCCGGGGGGGGGGGGTGGGGGGGGCGGCCGGGCCGCGCCCGGCGGGGCGCGGAGACGGGCGGGTCTTGATAGCGGGG
>NZ_JBHWIR010000280.1:0-6478 GCF_042731835.1 Kitasatospora sp. NPDC059817
CCCACTCCCCCACCCACCCTCGCAAGGAGATCCCGCATGGCCACCTCCCGCACCCTCGCCGCGGCAGCCGTCTGCGCGGCCGTCACCCTCGGCGCCGTCACCGGCTGCTCCTCCTCCGGCGGCTTCGGCGACTCACCGGCCAAGCAGTCCTCCGGCGGCAACCAGAGCCTGACGGTGCTGATCGCCACCTCCGGCGAGGCCGAGACGGCCGCGGTCAAGGCCGCCACGGCCGACTGGGCCAAGAAGACCGGCAACACCGTCACCGTGCAGATCGCCAGCGACATCAACCAGCAGCTCGGCCAGGCCTTCGCCGGCGGCAACCCGCCGGACCTCTTCTACGTCAACTCCGACCAGTTCGCGAACTACGCCAAGGGCGGCTCGCTGTACGCCTACGGCGACCAGATCCCGGACGCCGCCGACTTCTCCGAGCCGCTGCGCAAGGCCTTCAGCTACGACGGCAAGCTCACCTGCCTGCCCAAGGACACCTCCACCCTGGGCCTGGCGATCAACACCACGCTGTGGCAGCAGGCCGGCCTGACCGAGGCCGACTACCCGACCAGCTGGCAGCAGCTCTCCGACGACGCCGCCAAGCTCACCAAGGACGGCGTGACCGGCCTGGTGACCGCCCCCGACTACCAGCGGCTCGGCGCCCTGCTGAAGGAGGCCGGCGGCTGGATCACCAACCCCGAGCAGACCGCGATGACCGCCGACAACCCGGCCAACAAGCAGGCACTGGAGTACGTGCAGTCGATGATGAAGGCCGGCTCGGCCAAGTACGTCGCCGAGGTGGACGCCGGCTGGGGCGGCGAGGCGCTCGGCAAGGGCAAGGCCGCGATGACCATCGAGGGCAACTGGCTCAAGGGCGCGATGGCCAAGGACTACCCGAACGTCCAGTACAAGGTGCTCCCGCTGCCCGCCGGCCCGGCCGGCCCCGGCACCCTCGCCTTCAGCAACTGCTGGGGCATCGCCGCCAAGAGCCAGCACCAGGCGGCCGGGGTCGACCTGGTCAAGCACCTCGCCTCCGCCGACCAGCAGCTGGAGTTCGCCCAGGCCTTCGGCGTGATGCCCTCGCGCACCAGCGCGCTGAGCGCCTACGCCCAGAAGTACCCCGAGTCCAAGGCCTGGGTCGACGGCGTCGCCAACGCTCAGGCGCCGGTCACCATCGCCGGGTTCACCAAGGTGCTCACCCAGTTCAACACCGACCTCCAGTCGCTGAAGACGGGCGACCCGGCGGCCATCCTGGCCACCCTCCAGCGCAACGGCGAGCAGGCCATCAAGAATGCCAAGTAACAGCTCCACCGGCACGATACGCCGGCGCGGCCTGCGCGAGGGAGCATGGGGCTGGCTGTTCGCCGGCCCCATGGTCCTGGTCCTCGGCCTCTTCATGGTCCTGCCGATCGGGATGGCCCTGTGGGTCAGCCTGCTGCACTGGGACGGCCAGTCCAACCCGTTCAGCGGCAGTGCGGACTTCATCGGCCTGGACAACTACCGCCGGCTGTTCGCCGAGGACGGCCTGGACCGCACGCTGTTCGCCACCTCGATGCGCAACACGCTGTACTACGTCCTGCTGACGGTGCCGCTGCAGACGGTCCTGGCACTGCTGCTCGCCGTCCTGGTCAACCAGCGGATGCTGCGCGGCCGGGGCGCCCTGCGCACGGTGTTCTACTTCCCGTCCGTCACCAGCTCGATCGCGATCTCGACGGTCTTCCTGTTCCTCTTCCAGGGCAGCGGCGCCGTCAACCGGATGCTGGGCTGGCTCGGGGTCAAGGGGCCGAACTGGTTCGCCGACCCGCGCGGGGTGATCTGGCTGGTGCTCGGCTGGTTCGGCCTGGACCAGCCCGCCCCGGGCACCGGCGGCCCGCTCGGGCTGTCCTGGTCGGAGTGGTTCGCCGGGCCCTCGGTCGCGATGTGCACGCTGATCCTGATGGCGGTGTGGACCACCTCCGGCACCTTCATGCTGATCTTCCTCGCCGCCCTCCAGGACATCCCGCGCGAACTGGAGGAGGCCGCCGCGCTCGACGGCGTCAACCGCCGCCAGCTGCTGCGCCACGTCACCCTGCCCGCGCTGCGGCCCGTCCTGTTCCTGGTGCTGACCCTCGGCCTGATCTCCACCTGGCAGGTCTTCGACCAGGTGTACGTGATGGGCAAGGGCGCGCCCGGCAACACCACCCTCACTCCCGCCTACCTGTCCTACTCGGCCGGCTTCGACAACGCCGATTTCGGGCAGGGCGCCGCCATCGCGTTCGTCCTGCTCGGCCTGATCCTGCTGCTCACCGCCGTCCAGCGGTGGGTCCTGCGGGACCGGGACGGCAAGCCCCGCCGCAGCCCGAAGGGAGCCCGCCGTGCCGCACGCTGACCGCAAGCCCGCCGTGGACAAGCCGATCCTCGGCCGCTTCCCCCGGCCGCTGCGGCTCCTCGGGTACGCCGTCCTGCTCGGCTTCGCGCTGCTCTACCTGCTGCCGTTCCTGCTGCAACTGGTGAACAGCTTCAAGACCGACCCGGACGCGGCCGCCCACCCGATGTCGGTGCTGCCCGACGGCGGCACCCTGGCCTCCTACCGGCGGCTGTTCGGCCTGGCGGAGGGCGTCGAGAACATCCCGTTCCTGCGCTGGCTGGGCAACAGCGTGGTGGTGACCGTCCTGGTGACGGCCGGCCGGGTGCTGTTCGACTCGATGGCGGGCTACGCGCTGGCCCGGATCAGGTTCCCGGGCCGCCGGCTGCTGTTCGCCTTCGTGCTGGCCGTGATGGCGGTGCCGGGCGTGGTGCTGCTGATCCCGAAGTTCCTGGTGCTGAAGAGCTTCGGCATGTTCGACAGCTACAGCGGCATGATCCTGCCGCTGCTGGTCGACGCCGCCGGGATCTTCATCATGAAGCAGTTCTTCGAGTCGGTGCCGCGCGAGATCGAGGAGGCGGCGCGGATCGACGGCGCCGGGACGTTCCGGATCTTCTGGTCCGTCGTCCTGCCGATGTCCCGGCCCTCGCTGATCACGCTCACCGTGCTCTCCTTCCAGGGCTCCTGGAACGAGTTCACGCACTTCCTGGTCTCCACCCAGTCCAGCGAGCACGACACCCTCACCACCGGTCTGGCGCACTTCGTCTCCGGCGGCCTCGGCTCCGGGACGCAGTACCCGCTCAAGCTGGCGGCGGCGCTGGTCTCCACCCTCCCGGTGGCGATCCTGTTCTTCTGCTTCCAGCGCCACTTCGTGCGCGGCGCCAACTCGGGCTCGCTCAAGGAGTGAGCCCGGCCCGGCCCGGCCTGTACACCCCCCCTCTGCCGAACCTTCCTGTGAACCCTTCTTGGAGAACCACGTGCCCGCCCGCATCGAGGACTACGCGCTGATCGGCGACATGCAGACCGCCGCCCTGGTCGGCAGGGACGGCGCCGTCGACTGGCTGTGCCTGCCCCGCTTCGACTCCCCGGCCGTCTTCGCCGGCCTGCTGGGCACGGACGAGCACGGCTTCTGGCGGATCGCCCCCGGTGACGCCCCGCCCGCCCACCGGCGGCGCTACCGGGGCGACTCGCTGGTCCTGGAACAGGAGTGGGACACCGCCGGGGGTACCGTCCGGGTGATCGACTTCATGCCGCCACGCGGCACGGCGGCCCCGCAGCTGATCCGGATCGTCGAGGGCGTCGCCGGCACCGTCCGGATGCGCTCGGCCCTGCGGATGCGCTTCTCGTACGGGCGCATCGTGCCCTGGGTGCACAAGGTCACGGACGGCACGGGCGCCCGCACCGTCGCCGTGGCCGGGCCCGACTCGGTGTGGCTGGACGGCGAGTCCGAGACCTACGGCCGCGACCTCACCACCTACGCCGACTTCACCGTCACCGCCGGCGAGCGGATCGCCTTCGCCCTCACCTGGCAGGCCTCCCACCTCGGCGCCCCCGACCGGCCGGACGCCGAGCAGGCACTCGCCGCCACCGAGGAGTTCTGGCGCGACTGGGCCGCCCAGTGCACCTACCAGGGCCCCTACCGCGAGGCCGTGATCCGCTCCCTGATCACCCTCAAGGGCCTCACCTACGCCCCCACCGGCGGCATCGTCGCCGCCCCCACCACCTCGCTGCCCGAGGACATCGGCGGCGTCCGCAACTGGGACTACCGCTACACCTGGCTGCGCGACGCCACCATCACGCTCTCCTCGCTGCTTCGCACCGGCTACCGCGACGAGGCCAAGGCCTGGCGCGAGTGGCTGCTGCGCGCCGTCGCCGGCGACCCGGAGAACCTCCAGATCATGTACGGCATCGCCGGCGAACGGGAGCTGGTGGAGACCGAACTCGACTGGCTGCCCGGCTACGAGGGCTCCCGCCCCGTCCGGATCGGCAACGGCGCCGCCGGCCAACTGCAACTCGACGTCTACGGCGAGGTCGTCGAGGCCCTGCACCTCGCCCAGCACACCGGCCTGGCCCGCAACGACCACGCCCACCTGCTGCAACTGCGGCTCATCTCCTGGCTGGAGGAGCACTGGCAGGAGCCGGACGAGGGCATCTGGGAGGTCCGCGGCCCGCGCCGGCACTTCGTCCACTCCAAGGTGATGGCCTGGGTCGCCGTCGACCGGACGGTCCAACTGCTGGAGCAGACCGACTGCGAGGGACCGCTGGAGCGCTGGCGCGCCCTGCGTGACACCATCCACGAGGACGTCTGCACCCACGGCTACGACCCGGAGCGCAACACCTTCACCCAGTCCTACGGCTCGCAAGAACTCGACGCCTCGCTGCTGCTCATCCCCCAGGTCGGCTTCCTGCCGCCGGACGACAAACGCGTCATCGGCACCGTCGAGGCGATCCAGCGCGAACTGTCCACCGAGGACGGCTTCGTGCTGCGCTACCCCACGAGCGGCGGGGTGGACGGCCTGCCGGGCGACGAAGGCGCCTTCCTGGCCTGCTCGTTCTGGCTGGCCGACGCCCTGGCGATGATCGGCCGGACGGACGAGGCGCACCAGCTGTTCGACAAGCTGCTGTCCATCCGCAACGACCTCGGGCTCCTGGCGGAGGAGTGGGACCCGCGGCTCAAGCGCCAGGTCGGCAACTTCCCGCAGGCCTTCAGCCATGTGCCATTGATCGACACCGCGCTGCGCCTCGGCCGGGGCTGCGGCGGTCCGAAATAATCGGCCACCCCCTTGTTGATGATGTGATCAAATGTGTAAGCACTGTGGCGCCTGACGCCACCGGGGAGGGACCGGTCTGACCATGTGGTCAGACCCCGCCATACAGGAGACGTACCATCAACACCGCCATTCGCCGGGCCGCGCGCGGAACCGTTCCCGTCGCCGTCACCGCATCCGTGCTCGCCGCCGGCCTGGCCGCCTGCGGCACCGTCGAGCAGCTGTCCGCCGCCCAGAAGGTGTCCAAGGCCTTCACCAAGGTCGGCGAGGGCAAGGCCGCCGGCCTCACGTTCTCCGTGGACGCCACGCCCGAACAGATCATCGCCTTCGGTGCGGCCACCGGCGACAAGGTCGACCCGAAGAGCGCCGACGCCGTGTCCGGGCTGAACTTCTCCGTCGCGATATCCGCCGACAAGCCCCTGAAGGACCTCGACACCTTCAAGAACGCGCAAAGCAACGGCGCCGACAAGGACCTGACGCTCGACAAGTCGGTGCGCCTGTCCTACGTGCTCTCCGACCGGAAGGGCACCGCGCTGCTGGAGTACCGCCAGGTCGACGCCAAGGCGTTCCTGCGGGCCGACGCCAAGGGCCTGGTGAAGCTGGTCGGCGAGGACCCGTCGCAGGTCGACGCCATCAGCAGCGACCTGCCCGCCGAACTGAAGCCGGTCAAGGACGTGCTGGCCGGCAAGTGGGTCTCCTTCGACCTGCAGAAGCTCGCCGACGACACCAAGAAGTTCGACGGCGCCAAGGCCACCCCGAGCGCACAGCCCTCGCTGGACCCGGAGTCCGCCAAGCAGCTGACCAACTCCCTCAAGGACGTGCTGTCCCGCACCGTCACCTTCGAGGACAAGGGCAAGAAGGACGGCGCCGAGCACATCTGGATGAGCGCCCCGGGCCGCCAGCTGGCCGACGAACTGCTGAAGGCCGTCAAGCCGCTGGCCGCCAAGTTCCCCCAGCAGTTCGGGAAGCTCCCCACCTCCGTCCCGAGCACCGTGCGCGAGGACAAGGTCGGCGCCGACCTCTACCTGAAGGACGGCAAGCTCTCCGCCGCCACCTTCGACCTCGCCCAGCTGGAGGCGAAGGCCGCACCGGGCGTCAACTTCCCGGTGAAGCTCGCCTTCAACCAGAACGCCCCGACCGTCGAGGCCCCCGCCGACGCCGTCACGCTGACCAGCGACGACATCCAGAGCACGATGCTCACCCTCCTCACCTCCGGCGCCACCAGCGGAGGCAAGGGCGGCGCCGCCCCGGGCACCCCGGGCACCCCGGCGCTCACCCCCGGCAAGCCGCTGACCCCCGCCCAGGGCGGGGGGCGGGTGGGCCCCGGCCCCGGGGGGGATAAACAACGGACGGAGCCCCCGCCCACTCCAGGGGTGGT
>NZ_JBHWIR010000281.1:0-5497 GCF_042731835.1 Kitasatospora sp. NPDC059817
CGGCGGGTGAGGCCGTCGTGGGCGTGGGCGTGGTGTTCGGCGGCCTCGACCGGTCGGCCGAGGACGCGTAGGGTGCGGGCGAGGTTGGCGGCACAGGCCAGTGCGTCCGGGTGCTGCGTGCCGTAGCGGGCACCCAGGTCGGCCAGGGCCTGTTGCAGGAGGGGCAGCGCCGTGCCATAACGGCCGGTGTCGGTGTAGGCGTTGGCGAGGTTGATCACCGCCTTGAGGGTGAACGGATGCGTCGGGCCCACGCATCGGCCCAGCGCCTCCGCCGCCGCCTCGCCCCGCACGACGGCAGCCTCGGCGTCACCGCTGGTCCTCAGGTAGAGGGCGAGGTTGGCGGCGCAGGCGAGGGTGAACGGGTGGTCTGCGCCGAGCAGTCGCTCGTACGTGGCGTGGATCTGGACGGTCAGGTCTCGGGCGAGGCCGTGGTCGCTGGCGGCGCTGTGGTCCGCGGCCAGGTTGGCCGCGCAGATCAGAGCGTCCGGTGTGTCCCCGCCATAGCGTTCCCGGTAGCGCTCGTAGGCGGTGGCGTTCTTCGTACGGGCCTCCTCTAGCCGGCCTGCCCGGCGCAGCGAGACGGCCAGCGAGGTGTCGTTGCGCAGCCGCTCCGGCAGGTCGGGGTCGAGGACTGCGGCGAAGCCGCCGGCGACCTCGCTCAGCAGGGCGATCGAGGCCGGAAAGTAGCCGAGGTCGCGCAGGTCGCGGGCGAGGCAGTACTTCGTCGAGAGGGTGGCCGGGTGTCGCAGGCCCAGCACGGCCTCTCGTCGTTGCAGGGTCTCCTGGTCCAGGTCGCGGGCGGCCTGGCTGTCCCCGACCAGCCGGTAGTCGATCGCCAGGTTGTTGGCCATGGCCAGGGTGCGCGGGTTGTCGGCGCCGAAGAGTGTGGTGAGGCGGGCGTAGGTGTCGAGGTCGAGCGCGAGCGCGGGTTGGAAGCGGCCCAGGCCCCGTAGGTCGGCGGCCAGTGACCCGGCGGTCATCAGGGCGTCCGGGTGGTGTTCGCCGAGGGTGGTCCGCTGTCGTTCCAGGACGTCTTCGTCCAGCGTCAGCGCTTCGGTGTAACGTCCCAGTGAGCGACGGATGTTGGCGTGGTGGAAGCGCAGCCGCAGGTTCTGTGGGTCGTCCGGGCCGAGTTTGTCGGTCCATACCGGGATGAGGGTTTCGCTCAGGCGGTCGGCGCTGTGCAGTTCAGCGCGCTTCCACAGGTAGCGGACGCGGTCGATGAGCAGTTGCCGGGGCTGTGGGGCGTCGCATTGGTGGGTGGCGCAGGCGGTCAGGTGCGGCCAGATCTCCTCCAGCGCGGGCCAGCTGGCCGGATTGTCGATGTCGTGGTCGGCGGGGCGTGCGGCGGCCAGGATGAGGTGGACGTCGTGGGCGGCCCTGCGCTGCTCCTCTGCGGTCATTGTGCTGCGGATGACCGCCTGGACGAGCCGGTGCAGTTGGATGCCGGTGCTGTCGACCCGGGCGAGGGAGTAGCGTCCGATCTTCTTGATAGCTGCGCCGAGGTTGATCTGGGTGGCTGGTCCGTCGGCCCGCTCTCCGTAGAGCGCGTGGAGTATCTGCTCGTTGTCGTAGACGAGCCGGGTGGAGATGGGCTCGGGGGCGAAGAACGCGCACAGCTGCAGCAGGCGGGCGGCCGCGGGGGCCTCGGCGCGCAGCCGGGTGATCGAGACGTTCCAGGCGGCTGCCACCGTGGCGGGGTAGTCCACTGGTTGGCCCATTGAGAGTACCTGGGCGGCCGCTCTGCGTAGTTGGGCCAGGTAGGAGTCGACGGGCATGCCGGTGGCGTCCAGCCAGGCGGCGGCCACCTCGATCGCCAGGGGGAGGTCGCCGAGTTCGTGGGCCACCGCGTCGGCGTTCGGTTCGGTCAGGCCTGCGACGCGGCGGCGCAGGTGCTCGATGCTCTCGCGGCGGGTGAAGACGTCCACGGCGAGGGCCTCGGCCACCCGGTTCCACTCCGGGTTGCGGGAGGTGACCAGGATGTGGCCCGAGCCTCCCGGTAGGAACGGGAGGATCTCGGCGGGGTCGTCGGCGTTGTCGAAGATCAGCAGCCAGCGGGCGGCCGGGGTGCCCCGCCGCAGGGCGGTCAGGGCGGAGTTGGCGGCCTCGGCGACCGAGTCGCCGACCGGCAGGCCGAGTTCGCGTGCCAGGTCGGCGAGCGTGGGGCCGATCAGCTCGGGCTGTTCGGCGTCGATCCACCAGACCAGGTCGTACTCGGCTGCGAACCGGTGCGCGTACTCCAACGCGATCTGTGTCTTGCCGATCCCGCCGAGGCCGTAGAGGGTCTGGGAGCTGGGCAGGACGGCCGCCATTGCGCCGCCGAGCTGCCGGTGTAGGTGTTCCAGGACTGTGCTGCGGCCGGTGAACGACAGGTGGCGGGGCGGGGCCTTGAAGTGGGCCGGGCCTGTACCGGGGTAACGCAGGCCGGTGAGGTCGGGTGGTCGCGGTGCGCCGCCGAGTGCGGCGAACAGGGCGGCGGCGGCTTGTTCGGGGCGGTGGCCGGTCAGCTCGACGGTCGGGCCCGAGGGGTGGGAGGCCGGCGGCGACGCGGCGTCGATACGTGCCGTCACCAGGGCATGCTCGACGGGGTCGGCACAGCGCGGCGAGCGTAGGTAGGCGGTGGACAGCAGCACGATCGTGCGGTCCGCGTCGGCTTCCTCGCACAGTGGGCCGAGTCCTGCCGCGGTCAGGACGGCCTCGATCCACCGGGCCCAGACCTCGTCCTCCGGGGCGTGACGTAGGGCGATGCCGGTGGCCGGGGCCGGTGGGGCGCACAGCGGGCAGGGCACGTGCCGGCGCAGCTGTACGGATCCGCGGTGCAGGCCGTACGGGTGTGGTGGCGGGCCGGAGCCGGCCTCGATCAGCTGGTCGGCGGCGGCGCACAGCTTGCCCGGTCGGCCGCCTGCCGCGTCGGCGGCGGCGGTCAGTTCGGACTCCGGGGCGCCGAGGTCGTGGACGGCGAGGCGGTCGGCCAGGTAGCCGACGGACTCCCACGTGGTGAAGTGGCGCACGGGGAGCGTCGCGCGCCGTCGGGTGCGCAGTTGCCGGTCCGTGCTGCGGGTGGTCACCACGAGTTCGCTCCTGGGGGCCGGGTCCGGCCACAGGTCATGGATGTCTCTGCGGTCGGCCAACGCGTCGAGGATCAGCAGCCACCGGCGGTTCGTGGTGTGCAGCCACGCGAGGAAGGCTGTTGCGGCGTCGGATCCTTGGGCCAGCCCGAGGTGAGCGGCCGCCCGGGCGTAACTGTCCCGTACGGCGGTCCGGCTCGATGCGTCGGTCCACAGGAGCAGGTCCACGCTGCCTTCCCGCAGGGCGGACTGGGCGCGGTGGGCGGCGGCCTGGGTCTTGCCGGTGCCTTGCGGTCCGCTCAGTACCGTGGCGGTGCCCGTGCGCAGGGCGCGGTCGACGCAGGGGCGGTGGTGGTAGCAGTCCGCGACCGTGGGGACGGTGCCGATCTGCATCGGCCAGGTGAGGGCCGGTGGGGTGGTGGGACTGTGGACGTGGATGTCGCCGCGGACGCTCCCGGCCACCACGCCGCCGGAGTTCACGAGGTCGTGCTGGCTGCGCACGCCGGTCCGCGGACCGGCGGGGCCGTGCTCGGCTCCGGGGACGGTCAGCGCGGGTCCGTTCCCGGCGGGGTAGGGCGGTCGGGTGCGCCGATCGTGACCGAGCCGCTGAAGTCCCGGCCGATCGCACCGCCCTGGTTGTCGATGTCCCGGCCGGCGGTGACTCCACTGTTGTCGGCGTGGACCTGGGCAGCGGGGTCGGCGGGGGCGGGGAGCAGCAGGGCGCGCAGTTGTTCGGCGGCCTGGGCCTGTTCGGCTGGTTCCAGTCCTTCCAGGAAGTCGGCCAGCCGGGTCTGCCAGGTGTGTTCCTGTCGCTGTGCAAGGGCTGCCCGTTCCTGCGGGGCTGCGGCTTCCAGTTCCTGCCTGGTCCGGTCGAGGCGTGCCTGGGCGAGGCGTTCGTCCTCGGTCCGCCCGCGGCCTAGCAGGCGGGCGATCCGTTCCCGGGTGGCCGTCCACACGTCCGTTCCGGCGGCCTGGACGATCCCGGTGCCCCCGGCCGCGGCCAGTGCGCTCAACGTCTCCGACAGCATTCCCGGCTACCCCCTATCCCTCGGTGGTGCTCCTTGCAGAACTGACCGACATTCAACTCCAATGGCTCCATCGAAAGAAGACCACCGTCCCGCCACCGTCGAGGCGCTGGAGGCGTGGCTTGCCGCCCGGGAGCGCGCCCAGTCACGCTGAGTGCCCGGCCGGGGTGGCCGTCGCGCTGTCGCGTCCGGCGCCCCCCCCCCCCCCGCCCCCGGTATCCGCCCCCCCCCGGCGCCGCACCCCGCCCGCTCGACAGCCCCAACCCGGCCCCAGGCGCGACAGCGCGACAGCTGTACAGGCACACAGCGTCACCTTGATGGCGGCCCAGAGCGGCCATCAAGGTCTCCAGCAGAGACCTTGATGGTGGCCGACGGCCAGGAGTGAACGCCTGCGCCGAACCCGGTGAAAACCACACGCCGAACACGAGCGGGCCGCGCGAGGTGCGCCTGCCTGCGACCTGGCTACCGGCTGCCGGGCACCGGACGAAGCGCGTCGCGCAGCAACTGGATCACGTCCTCAGTGAGGACGGTGCGGCGTTCCTCCGCCAGGGTGAGCAGTTCGGCGGCCTGTGCGGGGTCGGCGTCGAGGGTCGGGACCGGGCGGGTGAGCCAGGGGTGCGGGGTGAGTTCGCGGATCCGTGTGGTGGCGTCGGTCCTACCCTGGGCGGCGAGCCGGGGGTGGGTATCACCGCTCGCGAGGACGGCGGCGCGCAGTGCGGTGAGGCGGTCGCGCCGGCTCAACAGCCGGTAGCCCGCGCGCCGCACGGCCGGCCGCTGCGGGTCGGTGAGCATGTCCCACAGCAGGTCGGCGGGCAGCCGGGTGGCGCTGGGGACGAGAGCTGCGGCGGCCTCCTTGACCACCGCGGCGGAGTCGTCTTGCAGCAGCGCCGTGCCCCGGGGCACGGGCACCACGTCGAGGCTCCGCAGGGCCCGCAGGGCGTGGACGCGGACCTGGGGCGCCGGGTTGTCCAGGAGCGCGTCGAGCAGGGGGACGTCGGCCCGGCCACCGGTCTCGGCGAGCCCCGCGACCGCCCCGACCTGCGGGTCGTCGGCCCGGACGGCCGCCTGGTAGTGCGTCAGCGGGTCCGTGCCGGTGCGGCGCGCCGCCTCCCGTGCCAAGGCCCGGACCTGCGCGGACGGGTCGTCGAGGTACGCCACCACGCTCTGCGGGGAGCCGGTGCGCATCAGCCCCGTGAGGGCGGTGACGCGCACCTCGGCATGACGGCTGCGGGCCAGCCGGCGCAGCAGCTCGGCCTGGTCGGTCCACACCGCCTGACGGGCGGCGGCCTCCGCGGCCCGGGCCCTGACCCGGCGGTCGGAGTCGCGCTCGGCGAGGGCCGCGAGGGCCCGGAGCCCCCGGGGGGGGGGGTCGGGGGGCAGGGGGCAACGGGCGCCCCCCGCCGC
>NZ_JBHWIR010000281.1:5507-6453 GCF_042731835.1 Kitasatospora sp. NPDC059817
GCCCGCCGGGGGCGGGGCCTTTACGGGGCGTTGGTTGTGCGTTTGGGGGGGGCCCGCGGGGTGGGGGCGCCCGGGGGGGGGGGCGAGGGCGTCCAGGGCGAAGCGGCGCACCGGCGCCTCGGGGGCCGCGAGGAGCGTTCCGGTCAGGGCCGTGGTCGACCCGGTCAGCAACGGCACGAGCAACTGGCCGTGGGCGAATGCGCCGCGTTGGCGCCGGTTGATCAGCAGGGCCGTGCGCACGGTCGCCGGGGTGGCCAGCAGCGGGTCGCCATGGAGCAGCACGGCCAGGCCCGCGCTCGCCGCGTCCCGAACCTGGCGGACCCAGTCGCTGGTGCGCAGCACGAGGAACGGCATCGTCCCGGGGTGCGGCTGGTCCAGCATCCGGCGCACCGCGCGCTCGCGGATGCGGCCGTCGGCGTGCGAGGCGGCGAGAGCGAGCGCGACCGGGTCGGCTTCGACGGGCCGCGGGGTGGGACACGTCGGGTGCCACCACTCCCGCCGTATGAAAGCGTCCAGGCGCAGCAGCAGTACCGGACGCTCCGTCAGCGTGCGCAGCGCCTCGAACGAGTCTTCAGCGCTTCCGGTCGAGCCGACCTCCAGCAGCGCGGCGGTCAACTCCTCCAGCGCACTTCCGTCCGCGGCCCGCTCACCAGCGACCAGCAGCCGGACACGCTCCAGGGCGTCCGCGCCAGGGGAAGGCGGTGAGAGGGGCTGCTGACGACGGAGGAAGAAGTTCACCGCGCCATCCTGCCGGAGCCGATGCGCAGCGCCGCGCCGCACTCCGGGCAGGCCGGCGCCCCGGCCGCACCCTTGTTTCCTCGCGTGTCGAAATCCTCGTTCATGATCGGCATCGTAGGGCGGGGGGGGGGGGGGTTTGGCCCGGGCGAGGGGGGGCGTGGTCATACCGCCGACGCTAGCCGGGGCGGCCGGGCGCCGGAGGGCGCAC
>NZ_JBHWIR010000282.1:0-1176 GCF_042731835.1 Kitasatospora sp. NPDC059817
CCGCCCAAGCCCCTCACCCCGACCCCGCGCGGGCGGGGGGCCGGGCGCGCCCCCCGCCCCCCGGTCCGCCTCAGGGCCGCACGGCGCCAGGATCACAAGACGTCACGGCGTCACGGCGTCACGGCGTCACGGCGTCACGGCGTCACGGCGTCAGCACGATCTTGCCGAAGACGTCGCCCTTGGCGAGCCGCGCGAAGCCGTCCCGGGCCTCGGCCAGTGGCAGCACCGAGTCGATCACCGGTCGGACGCCGGTGGTCGCGCACAGCGAGAGCAGCCCGGCCAGTTCCTCCTTGGTGCCCATGGTCGAGCCGACCACCTTGAGCTCCAGGAAGAAGATCCGGTTCAGCTCGGTGGTGCTCGGGTTGGGGCCGGAGGTGGCACCGGAGATGACGACGGTGCCGCCCGGGCGCAGCGCCTTCACCGAGTGCGCCCAGGTCGCGGCGCCGACCGTCTCCATCACCGCGTCCACCCGGGCGGGCAGCCGGGCGCCGCTCTCGAAGGCGGCGTCGGCGCCGAGTTCGACCGCCCGGCGGCGCTTGGCCTCGTCCCGGCCGGTGACCCAGACCCGCAGCCCGGCGGCCTTGCCGAGGACGATCAGCGCGGTCGCCACGCCGCCGCCCGCGCCCTGCACCAGGACGGTGTCGCCGGGCTTGACCCCGGCGTTGGTGAACAGCATCCGGTAGGCCGTCAGCCAGGCCGTGGGCAGGCAGGCGGCCTCTTCGAAGCTGAGTTCGGCGGGCTTGGGCAGCAGGTTCCAGGTGGGCACGGCCACCTGCTGGGCGAAGGTGCCCTGGTAACGCTCGGTCAGGATGGACCGGGGCTCGTCCGGGCCGACCCCGTGGCCGCTCTGGCCGATCACCGAGTGGAGGACGACCTCGTTGCCGTGCTCGTCGACACCGGCGGCGTCGCAGCCGAGGATCATCGGCAGTCGGCCGGCGGGCAGGCCGACCCCGCGCAGCGACCACAGGTCGTGGTGGTTGAGGCTGGCGGCCCTGACCGTGACCACGCTCCATCCGGGGCGGGCCTGCGGCTCGGGGAGTTCGCCCAACTCCAGTCCGCTGAGCGGGTCATCGGCGTCGATACGTGCGGCGTAGGCAGCAAACATGCTGCGGACGATAGCCGCGCCGGCCGGGGCCGGGAACCACGCGCGGATGTGACGCGTGACCCGGCCCCGGC
>NZ_JBHWIR010000282.1:1186-6451 GCF_042731835.1 Kitasatospora sp. NPDC059817
TGAGCGCGCTCCCGCCCCGTGCGGCCCCCACAACCCCCGCGCCGCCCCCCGCCCCGCCCGCGGCCGCCCCCCCCCCCCGCGCGTGGGCCCCCCGCGCCCCCCCCCCCCGGCCGTGTCGGCGGCGCCGCTCACGCCGGGCCTGCCCGGCAGCGGCGCCCGGATCGTCAGATCCGGGCCACGCCCTCGGCCCGGGCGGCCTCGGCGACGGCCTTGGTGACCGCCGGGGCGACCCGCTCGTCGAACGGCGAGGGGATGACCTTCTGCGGCGTCAGCTCGTCGGCGACGACACCGGCCAGCGCCTTGGCGGCGGCCAGCTTCATGCCCTCGGTGATCCGGCTGGCCCGCACCTGGAGGGCGCCGGCGAAGATGCCGGGGAAGGCCAGCACGTTGTTGATCTGGTTCGGGAAGTCGCTGCGCCCGGTGGCGACGACCGCCGCGTACTTGTGCGCGACCTCGGGGTGGATCTCCGGGGTGGGGTTGGCCATCGCGAAGATGAACGCGCCCGCGGCCATGGTCGCGACGACCTCCTCCGGCACGGTGCCGCCGGAGACGCCGATGAACACGTCGGCGCCGGCCATCGCGTCGGCCAGGGTGCCCTTGAGGCCGGTGCGGTTGGTCAGTTCGGCGATCTCGGCCTTGACGTCGGTGAGGTCGCCGCGGCCGTCGTACACCACGCCCTTGCGGTCGCAGACCGCGACGTCGCCGATGCCCGCCGCCACCAGCATCTTGGCGATGGCGATGCCGGCCGCGCCGGCGCCGGAGATGACGGCCCGCAGCGAGCCGATCTCACGGCCGGTCACCTTGGCCGCGTTCCACAGGGCGGCGGTGGTGACGATCGCGGTGCCGTGCTGGTCGTCGTGGAAGACCGGGATGTCCACGGCCTCCTGGAGCCGACGCTCGATCTCGAAGCAGCGGGGGGCGGAGATGTCCTCCAGGTTGACGCCGCCGAAGGAGGGCGCCAGCCGCACCACGGTCTCGACGATCTCGTCGACCTCGGTGCAGGCGAGCGCGATCGGCACCGCGTCCACGCCGCCGAACTGCTTGAACAGGATGGCCTTGCCCTCCATCACGGGCAGGGAGGCCTCCGGGCCGATGTCGCCGAGGCCCAGCACGGCGGTGCCGTCGGTGACCACGGCGACGGTGTTGGACTTCCAGGTGTAGTCGTTGACCAGCTCCGGCTGCTCGGCGATGGCCGTGCAGACGCGGGCGACACCGGGCGTGTAGGCGAGGGACAGGTCGTCCGCGTCGCGCACCGGGACGGTCGCCCTGATCTCCATCTTGCCGCCGCGGTGGAGCGCGAAAACGGCGTCGACCGGATCGACGGTGTCCTGGGTGCTGCTGATGATCTCCGCTGCCACGATGACCTCTTCGTCATTGATCTGGCGAGGGTGCGCGACCGACGGACAGGACGACCCGTCCGGAAACCGGAAACCGGGTACGCCGAAGCGGACCCGGGGGCTGGGTCGGGGCGCTGCCGTCGGGCGGCGCCCTCGGATGAGGGTTTTATGGGTCTTGTTGGTCCGCGTTGTGCTTCCGGGCCGAGCGTAGGTCGGACCAAGGCATCGCACCTATGCCTTTTCGTCCTCGTCACGTGCAGTTCATCGCCGAGCTGTCGCGTCACTGGGGCCCGGCGTCGGAAGCGCCGGGCTCCGGCGGCGGCAACGGTGATGGCGGCACGCGCACCCGCAGGAGTGAACGCAGACGCGCTGGGGAGTCGGCGTCCCGGATACGGAGCCACGTGATGACTTCCGTTCCCGGACACCCCGAGCCTGTCGGGGCTCGTCGGTCTGGTTCGAGCGTTCGGGGGTCACCCGGTACCGAATTCTGACACACCCGCTGCCGGGCCCGGGAGTGCGGGATGGCCGGATCGCATGTCCGCCATTTCGCGTACACCCACGCGTCACCGTGGCGGCCGCACGTCCCTGCGCCGTGGTCGACGGCGGCATCCGAGCCGGGGGCGGCGGGCCTCCGGGCACCGGGCAGAGGGATCTGCATACTTATGCACGGAGTGACAGGAACACGGAATAAGTCCGAATAGCGGACAGCCCGGGCCCTCGTTATCCGATTTTGATCTGGATGAGGGCCATCTGACCGTTCACAGATGGCAGGATTCCCCCCATCTCGGATCGAGCCGGCCACTGGTCGAGGCGGTTCGCTTGACGTCCACCTCGGCGGAGGGTGGCGGAAGCAGTACCCCGCAGCAACCTGGGCGGCCCGTCCGCACAGGCACCGCACCACCCGGCCCTGCACGTACGACGACGTACAGCGAAATACACCCGTACAGCGCCGTACGAACCTGCCGCCCCGGTGTGCCGCCCCCCCGCGGCGCGCTCCGCCCGCCCTCTCCCTCAGGAGGAGATCCCCCTCATGACCGCCCGTACCCAGCGCACCCGGCTTCTCGCGGCCGGCGCGGTTGCCGCCTCCGTCACCCTCGTCCTGACCGGCTGCAGCAGCAGCAAGAGCGACGGTGGCAGCGGCGCGCCCAACGCCTCCGCGACCGTCAACGCGGTCAAGGCCGACGACAAGCTCGCCGCCCTCGTCCCCGCCGACGTCAAGTCCTCCGGCAAGCTCCTGGTCGGCGCGGACGCCTCGTACGCGCCGGACGAGTTCAAGGACGACAGCGGCAAGGTCATCGGCATGGACGTGGACCTGGCCAACGCCATCGCGGCCAAGCTCGGGCTGAAGGCCGACGTCCAGGACTCCGGCTTCACCGCGATCATCCCCGGCATCCAGTCGAACAAGTTCCAGCTCGGCATGTCGTCCTTCACGGACAACAAGGAGCGCGAGCAGGTCGTCGACATGGTGACCTACTTCAACTCCGGCAGCGCCATCGCGGTCAAGAAGGGCAACCCCGACAAGGTCGACCCCAACGACCTGTGCGGCAAGAAGGTCGCCGTCCAGACCGGCACCACCCAGGCCGACGAGATCAAGGACACCCGCAACCCGGACTGCGCCAAGAACGGGAAGCCGGGCATCCAGAACGACGGCGACAAGTTCGACCTCCAGACGGACGTCACCAACGCCGTCGTCTCCGGCCGCGACCAGGCCATGATGGCCGACTCCCAGGTCGTCGACTACGCGATCAAGCAGGCCGGCGGCCAGCTGGAGAAGCTCGGCTCCACCTACGGCGTGGCCCCCTACGGCGTCGCCGTCGCCAAGGGCTCCAAGCTCACCCCCGCGATCCAGGGCGCCGTCCAGTCGCTGATCGACGACGGCACCTACAAGCAGATCCTCACCAAGTGGGGCGTCGAGTCCGGCGCCCTCGACAAGTCGACCGTCAACGGCGCCGTGAGCTGACCGTCCGCCTGCTCCATCTCTCCCCCGAGGCCACACCGTGAACTCTCTGGACAAGGGGAAGGCGGAGGAGGGACGGCCTGAGACCATCAAGGCCGTCCCGGTCCGCCACCCCGGACGCTGGGTGGGCGCCGTCGTCATCGCCCTGCTTGCGGCGATGCTGCTGAGCGCCCTCTTCACCAACCCCGCTTTCAAGTGGGACATCGTCGGGCAGTACCTGTTCCACGACAGCATCGTGCACGGCATGGTCGTCACGCTGGAACTGACCGTCCTCTCCATGCTGATGGGCGTGATCGGCGGCATCGTCCTCGCCGTGATGCGCCTGTCCCCGAACCCCCTGCTCTCCGGCACCGCCTGGATGTACATCTGGGTCTTCCGCGGCACCCCGGTGCTGGTGCAGCTGGTGTTCTGGAACTTCCTCGGCCTGATCTGGGCCAAGCTGTCGATCGGCGTCCCGTGGGGGCCGGAGTTCTGGTCCGCAGACACCAACGTCCTGATCCCGACCTTCGTCGCCGCCCTGCTGGGCCTCGGCCTCAACGAGGCCGCCTACATGGCGGAGATCGTCCGCGGCGGCATCCAGTCGGTGGACGAGGGCCAGACCGAGGCCGCCCACGCGCTCGGCATGAGCCGGTTCCAGACCATGCGCCGGATCGTCCTGCCCCAGGCCATGCGGGTGATCATCCCGCCGACCGGCAACGAGACCATCTCGATGCTCAAGACCACCTCACTGGTCAGCGTGATCTCCCTGGAGGAGATCTTCCGGGCCGGTCAGGTCATCTACTCCCGGAACTACCAGAACATCCCGCTGCTGATCGTGGTCAGCCTCTGGTACCTGTTCTTCACCTCGCTGCTGACCATCGGCCAGTACTACATCGAGCGCTACTACGCCCGCGGCTCCAACCGGACCCTCCCGCCCACCCCGGTGCAGCGGCTGCGGGGCCTGTTCGCCGGGAAGCCCGCCCCGAAGACCGGCGCCGACGTCGTCCCGGGGCTTGAGGGAGGTGGTCACGTATGACCGGCCTGAGCAAGACCCCGGCCGCCGCCACCGGGCAGCCGATGGTGCGCGCCGAGAGCGTCCACAAGTCCTACGGCTCCGTGCACGTGCTCAAGGGCATCGACCTGGAGGTCAAGCAGGGCGAGGTGTTCTGCCTGATCGGCCCCTCCGGCTCCGGCAAGTCGACCTTCCTGCGGTGCATCAACCACCTGGAGAAGATCAACGGCGGACGCCTCTGGGTGGACGGCGAACTGGTCGGCTACCAGCAGAAGGGCGACAAGCTCTACGAGCTCAAGGACCGCGAGGTCGCCGTCAAGCGGCGCGACATCGGCATGGTCTTCCAGCGCTTCAACCTGTTCCCGCACATGACGGCCGTCGAGAACGTCATGGAGGCCCCGGTCCAGGTCAAGGGCGAGAGCAAGGCCGCCGCCCGGGAGCGGGCGATGGTCCTGCTGGAGCGGGTCGGCCTCGCCGACAAGGCGAAGAACTACCCCTCCCAGCTCTCCGGCGGCCAGCAGCAGCGCGTCGCGATCGCCCGCGCGCTGGCCATGAAGCCCAAGCTGATGCTGTTCGACGAGCCCACCTCGGCGCTCGACCCCGAACTGGTCGGCGACGTCCTCGACGTCATGCGCGGCCTCGCCGAGGAGGGCATGACCATGGTGGTCGTCACCCACGAGATGGGCTTCGCCCGCGAGGTCGGCGACGCGCTGGTGTTCATGGACGGCGGTGTGGTGGTCGAGTCCGGCAACCCCCGCGAGGTGCTCACCGACCCCCGGCACGAGCGCACCCGCGCCTTCCTCTCCAAGGTGCTGTAGAACCGTACCGACCGGGGGGCCGCCCCGGGGGGGCCCCCCGGCGCCCCCCGGCCCGCCCCCCGGCCCCCCGGCGTCCCGGCCCGCCGGATCGGCTGGGTCGGTCGCGCCGGCGAGCCGCTGCAACCCGTCGGCGACGGCCGCTGGCGCTGCCCCCGCACCGGC
>NZ_JBHWIR010000283.1:0-5690 GCF_042731835.1 Kitasatospora sp. NPDC059817
GGACCTGGTCGCCACCATCGAGGCCCGCTCCGCCGCCGCCAGCGAGCAGCTCGGGCGTCTGCGCGGCGAGGCCGAGCGCTCCGCCCCCGCCGACGGCGAGGCGCACACCGAACTGCCCGAGGACCTCGTCCCCGCCGACCCCGAGCACGCCCAGGTCCTGCTGCGCACCGCCACCAGCCGGCTCGCCGAACGCCGGGAGGCCCTGGACGCCGCCCGCACCGCGCACGCCGACCTGCAACGCACCTTCGACGCCGCCCAGTCGGCCGCCGCCGACTTCGACGAACTCGCCGGCCAGCTGCGCGACGGCCTGCGCGAGCAGCAGGAGGACGACGGCCAGTCCGCCGAGCCCTACCTCGGCTCGCTGCCGGAGGCGCGCGGCACCGCCGCCGAGGCCCGCCGTACCCTGCGCACCGCCGCCGGCGAGCTGTCCTCCGCCGAACTCGCCGTCCGCGACGCCTCCGACGCCCTCGTCCGGCACGCCAACGCCGCCCGCTACGAGGCCGTCCGCACCCCCGCCCGCCAGCAGATCCGCGAACTGCCCGCCGCCGCGCTGCCCGAGCACGCCGCCGCCTGGGCCGCCGCCTTCGCGCCCCGGCTGCGCGTGCTGACCGACGAACTCGCCCAGCTGGAGCGCAACCGCGGCTCGATCGTCGACCGCCTGCGCGGCCTGGTCGAGTCCTCGCTCACCACCCTGCGCGCCGCCCAGCGGCTCTCCCGGCTGCCCGAGGGCCTGGGGGAGTGGTCCGGCCAGGAGTTCCTGCGGATCCGCTTCGAGGACCCGGACCACGCCACCCTGGTCGAGCGCCTCGGCGAGGTCATCGACGAGGCCACCCGCGCCGCCGTCCGCAAGAACAGCGACCTGCGCCGCGACGGCATGTCCCTGCTGCTGCGCGGGGTCGCCGCCGCGATGGGCCCGAAGGGCGTCAGCGTCGAGATCCTCAAGCCGGACGCGGTGCTGCGCGCCGAGCGGGTCGGCGTCGGCCAGATGTCCGACGTCTTCTCCGGCGGCCAGCTGCTCACCGCCGCCATCGCGCTGTACTGCACGATGGCCGCGCTGCGCGCCAACGACCGCGGCCAGTCCCAGCTGCGGCACGCCGGCACGCTGTTCCTGGACAACCCGATCGGCCGCGCGAACGCCACCTACCTGCTGGAGCTCCAGCGGGCCGTGGCCGACGCGCTCGGCGTCCAACTGATCTACACCACCGGCCTGTTCGACACCACCGCGCTCGCCGAGTTCCCGCTGGTCATCCGGCTGCGCAACGACGCCGACCTGCGGGCGGGCCTCAAGTACATCTCGGTCGAGGAGCACCTGCGCCCCGGTCTGCCCGCCCCGCAGGACCCGGACGGCCCGGCCATCCACGGCGAGATCACCGCCACCCGGATGTTCAAGCGTCCGGCCGAGGTTCCGGCGCAGTCCTCAACTGACTAGCGTGGCGTGCATGCTGACGATCGCGCACTTCAGTGACATCCACCTCGGGCAGGAGCACCGCCGGGACGGCGGCAGGCGCGCCCGGCGGCGGGCCGGGCAGGTGATGGCGTACCTCGACGCCCTGCCCGGCCCGCTGGACGCCGTGCTCGTCACCGGGGACCTCGCCGACCACGGCCTGCCCGCCGAGTACGAGCAGGTGGCCAAGGTGCTGGACTCCCGGTACCCGGTGCTCATTTGCCCCGGCAACCACGACCGCCGGGCGCCCTACCGGGAGGTGCTGCTCGGCGAGGCCCCCGCGGACGGCCCGGTCAACCGGCTGCACCGACTGCCCGGTGCCGACGTGCTGATGCTGGACTCCTCGATCCCCGGCCGCGCCGCCGGCTGGGGGGCCGTGGAGCTGTGGTCGGGGTGGTCCGCCTCACGGGCGGCCGGCCGCGCCGACCTGCCGGCGCTGGTGGCCTTCCACCACCCGCCGGCCGTCCTGCACCTGCCGAACGTCGACCCGATCCGCCAGTTCGGCGAGGAGGCGCTGGGCGCGGTGCTGGCCCGGCACCCCCGGGTGGCCGGCCTGCTCTGCGGCCACTCCCACACCGGCGCCGCCACCACCTTCGCCGGACTGCCCCTGCTGGTCGCCCCGGGTGTGGTCTCCACCGTCACGCTGCCCTGCGAGGGCGGGCCCGGCATCTCCTTCACCCAGCCGCCGATGCTCGCCTTCCACGTCCTGGACGACACGGGCCGGCTCACCACCCACTACCGGGCCGTCCCGGGGGACTGATCCGCAGTGTCGGCCGCGGGTGTCCTACGCGGCCGGCAGTCGCGGCTGGCGCTGTGGCCCGCCGGGGCGGGGGAGCGGCCGGGCGGCCAGCGGGTCGGGCGCCCGGCTGCCCGCCATCGGGTGCGCGGAGCCGGGCGCGCGCTGCCGCTGGGCGGCGACCTGGCGCGAGATCAGGATCTCCAGCAGGCACCACATCGTGCCGAACACCCCGAGCCCCATCGTCATCAGCGCCGGCGTCATCAGCCAACTGTCCGCGTACGAGGCGAGCGTGGCGACGACCACGCCGACCAGGGTGAAGGACAGGCAGAGCACCGCCCGGACGGCGGCGGCGCGCACCTCGTCGGGCAGGCGGCGACGGCGGCGTGGCACGGACATCGATCGACCCCCAGGCGCGGACTCGGCGGCGGACACGGGACGGGCGCACGCGAAACGCGCCCCCTCGCCTCACTCTGCCCCGCCGAACCAGGACTATGCGTCCGAATCCACCGAACTGCCGTCAAAGCGCGTGATCCGGGCAGCCGGCAGCGGGCGGCCCGCCGCCGGGGGAGGTCAGCCCAACTGCTGGTTGAGCTCCTCCAGGGCGCCCGCCACGATCGTCCGCATGGCCTGCTCGGCCTGGACGGCGTCCCCCGCGCAGATCGCGTCGGCGACTTCGCGGTGCAGCCGGATCGCGTACGGCTCCGGCTGATGGGGCATCAGATGGTACTCGGTCCGCCCGGTGAGCACCGCCCCCACGGTGTCGCCGAGGTGGGCGAACATCTCGTTGCCGGAGGCGCGCAGCACGGTGGCGTGGAAGTCGATGTCGTGCCGGAGGAAGGTGGTGAGGTCGGCGGCCCGCGCCGATACGGTCAACTCCACGGCCAGTGAGCCGAGTTGGCGCCGTTCGTCGTCGCTCGCGTGTACCGCGGCGAGCGCGGCCGCGGCCGGTTCGACGGCCACCCGCAGCGAGCCGAGCGAACGCAGCTGGGCCGAGCGGTCCGCGCCGGCCAGCCGCCAGCGGATCACCAGCGGGTCGAAGACGTCCCAGAGCGACCTGGGCTGCACGGTGATCCCGACCCGCCGCCGGGACGCCACCAGGCGCATCCCCTCCAGGATTCGCACCGCCTCCCGGACGACCGTCCGGGACACCCCGAACCGCTCCTCCAGTTCCTCGCCGCGCAGCACCGCACCCTCGGGAATCTCCCCCGACGCGATCGCGGGCCCGAGCTCGTCAAGCAGCCGACCGGGCAGCCCCTGGATCTCCATCCGCCCAGCGTAGACGCCCACCCCGCCGCCACCACCGGCGCGTACCGGGTCCCGCGCCCTGCGATCTACCCCACAGCTCAAAAGTATGACGATTTGGTTTCCACCACTTGAATACGTCATATCTTTGAGGCGATAGTGGCGGCCAGGCAACGAAGGAGCACCACCCATGGCTCTCAGCGTCGAGAACCACGACTTCCCGGCAGTGACACCGGCGGGCCCTCTCACCATCGTGGTGATGGGCGTCTCCGGTGTCGGCAAGACCACCCTGGCCCGCCTGCTGGCCGAACGACTCGACCTCCCCTACGCGGAGGCGGACGACTTCCACCCGGCGGCCAACATCGCCAAGATGTCGGCCGGCATCCCGCTGGACGACGAGGACCGCGCGCCCTGGCTGCGCGCCCTCGGCGCCTGGCTCAAGGAGCGGGCCGAGGACGGCACCGGCGGCGTGGTCACCTGTTCGGCGCTGAAGCACCGCTACCGCGACACCCTGCGCGCGGCCTGCCCGGGTGCCTACTTCCTGCACCTCAGCGGCGGTCACGAGCTGGTCGAGGACCGGCTCGCCCACCGCACCGGCCATTTCATGCCGCCGTCGCTGCTCGACTCCCAGTACGCCGCCCTGGAACCCCTGGGCGCGCACGAGCGCGGCGCCGTCCTGGACGTCGGTCCGTCCCCCGAAGAACTCGTCGAGATGGCCGTGGCGCTGCTGCGGCCGGTCAATGGAGACCTCGCGTGAGTATGTCCCCCACTCTGCTCGCGGCCGCCCCACCGGCCCTGCCGCACACCAGCAGCGACTCCCAGCTGCTGATCGCGGTCCTGCTCAGCATCGGTGTGATCGTCCTACTGATCACCAAGCTGAAGCTGCACCCCTTCCTCGCCCTCACGCTCGGCTCCGGCCTGCTGGCCGCCGTCGCGGGCGCCCCGTTCGACAAGCTGCTCAACAGCTTCTCCACGGGCTTCGGCTCCACCGTGGCCGGCGTCGGCCTGCTGATCGGGCTGGGCGCGATGCTCGGCAAGCTGCTCGCCGACTCCGGCGGCGCCAACATCATCGCGGACACCGTGCTGGCCCGGTCGGGCAACAAGGCGCTGCCCTGGGCGATGGCGCTGATCGCCGCCGTCCTCGGCCTGCCGCTGTTCTTCGAGGTCGGCGTCGTCCTGCTGATCCCGATCGTGCTGCTGGTCGCCCGCCGCGGCAACGTGCCGCTGATGCGGATCGGCATCCCCGCGCTGGCCGGCCTGTCCGTGCTGCACGGCCTGGTGCCCCCGCACCCCGGCCCGCTGGTCGCCGTCGACGCCCTGAAGGCGGACCTCGGCATCACCCTGGCGCTCGGCCTGCTGATCGCCGTGCCCACCCTGATCGTGGCCGGCCCGCTGTTCTCCCGGCTGGCCGAGCGCTGGGTCGGCCCGCTGGAGATCCCGAAGGCCACCGCCCCCGAGGAGAGCGCCAAGCCCGAGCACACCCCGTCCTTCGGCGCGGTGCTGGCGACCATCCTGCTGCCGGTCGTGCTGATGCTCGGCAAGGCCCTGACCGACGTGGTGATCGACAACCCGAAGGCGTTGGGCCAGCGGGTGTTCGACTTCATCGGCTCGCCGCTGATCGCGCTGCTCGCCGCGACTCTGCTCGGCATGCTGACCCTCGGCAAGGCGGCCGGCTTCGACAAGGCGCGGATCTCCGACACCGTCGGCAAGTCGCTCGGCCCGATCGCCGGCATCGTGTTCATCGTCGGCGCCGGCGGTGGCTTCAAGCAGACCCTGATCGACGTGGGCGTCGGCAACGCGGTGAGCGAGTGGTCCGGCAAGTGGCACATCTCGGCGCTGCTGCTCGGCTGGCTGATCGCGGTGCTGATCCGCCTGGCCACCGGCTCGGCGACGGTCGCCACCATCACCGCCGCCGGCATCGTCGCCCCGCTCGCCGCCGACATGTCCTCCACCCACGCGGCCCTGCTGGTCCTGGCGATCGGCGCCGGCTCGCTCTTCCTGTCGCACGTCAACGACGCCGGCTTCTGGCTGGTGAAGGAGTACTTCGGGATGAGCGTCGGGCAGACGCTGAAGTCCTGGTCGGTGATGGAGACGGTGATCTCGGTCGTCGCCATCGCCCTGATCATGCCGCTCAGCCTGATCATCTAGGCCGGACAGCGCCTGGCGCCGCCGACATCCGCCGAGGGGGCGGGCCCCGCTCCGCCCCCGGCCGGCCCCCCCGCGCGGGGCGCGCGCGGCGGCCCCGCCCCGCCCCCCCCCCCCCCC
>NZ_JBHWIR010000283.1:5700-6423 GCF_042731835.1 Kitasatospora sp. NPDC059817
CCGGGGCTCCAACCCCGCCCCGCCAGACCCCCCGCGGGGGGGCCCGCTGGCCCCCCCGGCCCCCGACGCCGCCGGCCGCCCCGGCGGCCCGCCCCCCCGCCCCGGCCGGGCCCCCCCCCCTCGGGCGTGCCCGACGGCCGGGGCTCAGCCCAGCGGCCCCGACAGCCGGGGCTCCGCCCAGCGGCCCCGACAGCTAACGCAGCACGACCCGCCAACCGTCGCCGCCGTCGCGGCCGCCGGGCCGGAGCACCAGCTCCTTCACCTGCCCGGTGTCGTGGAAGGTCAGCACCACGGTCTGCCGCTCGGCAGGGTCGTCCTGGAAGTCGGCCGTGACGGCCCCCTGGGCGCCCCGTCCGTACTCGCGGACCCAGGCCGCCGAAGCGTCCCCGCTGTCCCCGCCGTCCCCGCCGTCCCCGCCGTCCGAGGTGCCGAGCTCCGCCAGCCGCCCCTCGGCCCCTTCGGCGAGCCGCCACACCAGCTGCTGGACCACGCCGAGCGTGCCGGTGGACGGGTACCCCGTCACCCGCAGGTGCGGATGGGCGGCGTAGTCGGCCTTGTACGCCAGCTCGGCCTCCGAGGCCCCGCCGGAGCACCCGGTGAGCAGCGCGACCGCGAGGCCCGCCGCAGGCAGACCTGCGGCGCGGCGGGCGGTCCGAAATCCAGACAAGATCATCATCAGGGAGAATCATGCGCGAAGGGCGGGCACCCGGAAAACCCGGGTGC
>NZ_JBHWIR010000284.1:0-6377 GCF_042731835.1 Kitasatospora sp. NPDC059817
GCCGGGGCGGTCGAGGACCGGTTCGTGGTGAAGAGCCCGGACGCCCGGGTCACGGGGTTGTGGCCCGTCGGCGACGCGGTGAACTACGTCGCCGAGCACCGGTGACCGCCGCCGGGACGGCTCTTCGACGGGGGCACCCACGTCGCATAGTGACACCCGGCGCCGGCGCCGCCGGCGTTGCCGGTGGGCCGCCGCCACGCCATGGCTGATGCCCCGTACCCGAGCCCCGGAGAGCCACCGATGACGACGGAGCCGACTGCCCCGCCCCTTCCGCGCGAACCGCTCGGCGATTCGCACCTGCGCCGCCTGATCGCGGGTCAAGGGCTGGCGGCCGTGGTCGATGCGCTGTTCATCGTCTGGCTCACGCTCTTCGTGCTCGACCTGTCGGAACCCGGAATCGCCACGGGGTTGGTTCTGGTGGCCGTGGCGCTGCCGCGAGCGGTGCTCCTGCCTCCTGCGGGAGTACTGGTCGACCGCCTCGGTCCCGCCCGTGTCGTGGCCGGCGCCGCCTGGCTCCGGGTCGCCGTCCTGCTCGCCCTCGGCGCCCTGGTCACCTTCACCTCACCGTCGTTGACGACGGTCGCGCTGCTCGGCGGGCTGCTCGGCGCCGCCGACGCCGCGTACTTCCCGGCGGCCCTGGCGTTGCTACCCGCCGTCGTGCCGACCGACAAGCTCTCCCGGGTCAACGGTCTGGTGCAGGGCGCGGAGTCGGGGGGCGATCTGGTCGGCCCGGCGGTGGCCGCCGGATGCATCGCCGCAGTCGGCTTCGCCGCGACGCTCGGTGGGATCGTGGCGATGGCCGCGTTGGCCGCCGTCGTCCTCAGCACGCTGATCCGGGTGGTACGGCGCGGCGAAGGTGCCGGGGTCGACGCCGGTCCGGCCGCCGTCGACGGCGAGCAGTTCAGCAGTGCGCGTGCCCTCGGCGTGGGCTTGGGATACGCCTGGCACGAACCACTGGTGCGAGGGATGCTGGCCGCCATCGCCCTGATCAACATCGCGGTCGTGGGCCCCGTGCTCGTGGGCGGCGCGGTGCTCGCCGATCAACGCCTCGGCGGCGCGGGATCCCTGGGCGTCGTGCTCTCCGGTTTCGGTGCCGGCTCACTGGCCGGCTCGCTGATGGCCGGGTGGCGGCCGCCCGCCCGGCGCGGCCGGACCGTGGTCGGCGGTGTCGCGGCGATCGGCGCAGGCATGGCCGCACTCGCCGCCGTCACCCACGTCGTCGCCGCAACGGCGGTGGTCTCGCTGATCGGCCTCGGATCCGGGTTCCTCGGAGTGGTCGTCGTGGCCACTCTGCAGGAGCGGGTGCCCGAGCAACTGCTGGGCCGAGTGCTCAGTCTCGTCGTGCTGGCCACGGTGGCGTTCGACCCGTTCTCCTACGTGATCGCCGGCGCCCTGCTCCCCTACGGCACGACGGCCCTGTTCCTGGTCTGCGGCAGCGCCGTCCTGGCGTGCGCCGGCCTGGTCGCCACGAGCCCGGCGATCCGCTCCCTGCGTTGACCGTGTCGATCACCGGTCATCCGCCGATCACCGGGCCCGGCCGAGGCCCCCGTCGACGAAGATCTGCGCGCGGTCGCGGCACGTGGGTCGAGGCGAGTCTCTTCGAGTGAAAATCCGAGGCAAGGCCGCCTGAGCGGCGCTTCGCCGACTATTGAACGGTCTTCCGACCATATGTTTAACTCCGGCGCTCACAGCGGCGGTGCTCGTGCCCGGAGTGCAATCCCACGTGCCACAGACCACGAAGCCAAGAGGACCAGTCATGCGCTCCACCCGCCGCGTTCTCGCCGCTTCAATCGTGGCGGCCTCCGCCTCAGCCTTCGGCCTGACCGTCCTCTTCATGGGCGGGACGTCCCAGAGTTCCGATGCCACGCAGGTCCGCACGGTCAACGCCCTCGGCACCTCGCAGAGCGAAGCCGAATCATCCTGGTCACCCTCCACCGATCCGGACTCGGACGACTCGGTACCCCGTTGCTTCAGCTACGGCGGCCCCTACTGCGGCTGGGTGAGAACGTACTGGGGCGGCTGCGACAGGGACTGGGGCCTGAGCTACGGGTTCAAAGACCCCGACGTGCTCTGCCCCCACGACCCCCGCCCGAGCCCCTCGGCCACGGCCAGTCCCTCGGCAACGTCGAGCGCCTCGGCCAAGCCCAGCCCCTCCGCCAAGCCCAGTTCCTCCACCAAGCCCAGTTCACCAGCCTCACCCAGCCCGTCCGCCACGCCCACCGGCGCTCGACCACAGCCGGCCCCTCAGCCGTACCCGAGCCGCTCGGACGAGCTCAGCCCCTCCGCCACGCCCAACCGCTCGGACGAGCTCAGCCCCTCGGCCACGCCCGCTTCCCCAGCCGTACCCAGCCCCTCGGCCACCCCCAACCGCTCGGACGAGCTCAACCCCTCCGCCGTGCCCAGCCCCTCGGCCACGCCCGGTTCCCCGGCCGCGCCCAGCGCTCCGGGCGAACTCAGTCCCTCGGCGGAGCCCAGCCCCTTCGCCGGAAGCAGCAGCTCCTTCTCATGAGCCCCGTCGGGCCGTAGGAGAGAGTCGGCGATTCGCCGACCTGATGACGGACCTGGAACTGGACACCTCCTACGGCCACCACCTCCCCGTCGCACCCGCCGACGTGCTCGCCGGCCCGGTCGAGGTCGAGGTGCCCCGAGACCGTGAGGGCAGCTTCCATGGTCCGCCGGCGCCGTGTCCGTGGTGGCATGAGGTATCCACCGACGCGTTCCAGTCCGCGTTCATCGATGCGGACACGGCGTTCGGGAACTGGTTCGACTCGCCGGCCGGGCCGTCGTGTCGGCCGGGCCGGCGGCTACTCGCGGTTCAAGAAGAAGGGCCGGGCCCGGGCGGAGAAGGTGGGCATGGGGAAGGTCCTTTCCACGTCAGCTGAAGAGGGCTTCGAGCAGTTCCAGGGAGAGCGGGACGTCCGCCAGCCGGTAGCCGGCCGGCGGCTCGCGGTGCATGAGGTGGCGCACCAGGTAGTCCCAGCGGCGTCGGGCGACGTAGCCGCTGCGACCGAGGAAGCTGTGCTCGACGCCGGGGACTATCAGCAGGTCGAAGTCCTTGTTCGCGGCGATCAGCGCGTCGACCAGCCGCATCGTCAGATGCGGTGTCACGTTGTCGTCCATGTCGCCGTGGACGAGCAGTAGTTTGCCGACCAGGTTCCCGGCCAGCTCGGTGTTGGACAGCCGGGCCCCGGCGTCCGGGTCGAACGGTCCGTCGTAGGCCTCGGCCCACAGCGCGTGGTAGTGGCGGTTGTCGTGGTTGCCGGCCTCGGCCACGCCGACCTTGTAGAAGTCGGGGAACGCCAGGAGGGCGCGGGCGGTGGTGAATCCCCCGCCGGAGACGCCGAAGACGCCGACCCGGTCCAGGTCCAGCCACGGACGCGCCTGCGCGAGTTGGCGCAGCGCCGCGACATGGTCTTCGAGCGCGCCCGCGCTGCCCATGTTGCGGTGGGCGTGATCGTGGAAGGCCTTGTCCCGGCCGGGCGTTCCGCGGCCGTCGACGGCCAGCACCGCGAAGCCCAGCGCCGCCACCGCCTCGGCGTCGTAGCCGTAGGTGCCCGGGTCGAAGGAGGCCGCCACCCGGTGGATCTGCGGGCCCGGGTAGGGGTGGTCGATCACCGGGTAGCGCTGCGCGGCGTCGAAGCCGTGGGGCTTGTAGAGGACGCCGTAGATCTCGGTGACGCCGTCGGCGGCCAGGGTCCTGACCCGCTCCGGCGGTGTCCAGCCGGCGGCCAGCAGCGGTGTGATGTCGGCCTGTTCCAGCTCGACCAGCACGGCTCCGCCCCGGTCACGCACGGTGATCGTCGGCGGGGTGTCGACGGTCGACGCGGAGTCGACGAACCAGCGGCCGTGTTCCGGCGCGGTGATCACGTGGTCCAGATCGTCGTCGGTGAGCTTGGCGATCCCGCCGCCGTCCAGGCCGACCCGGACCAGCGACCGTCGGTACGGGTCGGCCTGGACCAGTCCTGAGACGACGGCGTACGCGACCCGTTCCGCCTCGTCGACGTGCACGATCTGCTGCACCGCGAACGGCCCTCGGGTGAGCTGTTCGACCAGCTCCCCGTCCTCGTAGCGGTACAGGTGCCCCCAGCCGTCGCGCTGGGAGTACCACAGCGTCTCGCGGCCGCCGGCGAGCACGTGCACGATCGGCTTCTGGGTGATCTCCTGCGCGGCCTCCACCCGCGTGTCGCCGTGCTCCTCGACCAGGGTGCGCACCTCGCCGGTCGCCGGGTCGAGTGCGTGCAGCCGCAACGTCCGGAGGTCACGGGGCTGATCCAGGTAGTAGACGGCCGTGCTGTCCTTGGCCCACCACGCCTTCTTCAGCGTGACAGGTGACATGTAGGGCAGCAGGAACGGGTCGGTCTTGGCGGGTGTCGCGGTCCGGGACGCGACGTCGAAGACGATCCACTCGCCGCAGGTCATCGGCTCGCCGGGGACCGGGTAGTGGTAGCTGCGCAGGCGCGGCCGGCCGCCATCCGGCGGGACGGCTTCGACCAGGTGCATCAGGGCGACATCGCTCTGGTCGGTGCGGTGGGTGAGGATGCGCGCCGAGTCCGGCGACCACAGCAGCGCCGGCGGCATGTCCGCAAGACCGAGCTTGCCGAGCAGGTGGGTGGGGACCGCCGCGTCGGGGTGGGCCGCGTAGCTGCGATCCGCGGTGCCGTCGGCGGTGAGCGCGAACTCCTCGCCCGTCTCGGCCGAACGCACCCACAGGTCGTGGTCGCGGCGGAACGCCGCCCACTTCTTGTCCGGCGAGGCGACTTCCAGCGGTGCGGGTTCGGCGTGCTTCTCGTCCCGCGCGCACCGGTAGTCGGCCAGCCGGCAGGTCCAGCGCGCGCCGAACGCGTCGAACGCGACCGTCCCGTCCGCGAACTCGACCGCCCGGAACGGCAGTACGTACGGCTGGACCGGCTGGCCGGCGGCGGACGCCAGCGCGGCGGCGAGTCGTTCGGGGTCGAACGCCGGCCCCCGGGTCCCGGCGGCGGGGTCGACCAGCACGAACTCGCCGCCCCGCTCGGTCTCGACCCGGTACCAGAACCTCTCGCCGCCGCCGATCCAGACGGGCTTCGCCTTGGCCCGCAGGGCGAGCCGGGATCGGTTGTGCAGCAGCATCCGCTCAGCTCGGTCGTAGGCGATGGCGGGGAGTGCGTTCATGGACATCCGGCCTCCTGGAATCAGTCTCGATCCAGGAACAGTACAGCGTACGGTACGCTGATGGAACTGCGGTCCCGAACGAATCAGGAACCCCAATGTCATCGCCCAGACACAAGACAGCGCCCGCTCGCGCACCCCGCGGCACCCTCAGCCCCGAGGCCATCGTCCACGCGGCGATCGAACTGATCGACCGCGACGGACTGGACGCGGTGACCATCCGTCGGCTCGCCGACCACCTCGGCGTCCGCCCGATGTCGCTCTACACGCACTTCCGCGACAAGGACGCGATCCTCCTCGCCGTCACCGCGGAACTGCTGAGCCGATTCCAGTGGCCCGACCCCGACCTCGACGACGTCGCATGGCTCCGGCAGGTGATGCACGCCTACTTCGAGCTGTTCATCACGCACCCGGCCCTCCTGCAGATCAACACCCCCTCCGACGGAGTCGGCGACGTCGAGGCCCGCATGTCCGAACAGATCTACGCCCGCCTGGCGCGACTGCAGGTCGACCACCGGACGGCGATCGGCCTGCTCGCCACGCTGATCCGCTTCGTCCTCGGCTGCGCCACGCTCTACCCCGTCCGCCGGGTCTGGGACGAGGACCCGCAGCACTGGGAACGGGTCCGCCAACAGTGGGCCCGCCTCCCGGCCGAGGTGTACCCGGCGATGCACGCCACCACCGTCGACTTCCCGACCTTCACCCAGCGGGACGTCTTCGAGTTCGGCCTCGACGCCATCCTCGCCTCGCTCCCACGATCGCCCTGACGCCCTGACGCCGGCGGCGCTCATGAGCTGCTCTTCCGTGATTGGGAGACACACCGGTCACCGGGCGCTGCCCCGTAATCCCGAAAACACCACACTCACAAGCTCGTTGACATCTCGCATGAGCCGTCAGCGACGCCCGTCACGCTTCGGTACCACTGATGATGGGACAGGGCCTCTTCAGGGCCGGGCCGTTTCACCGTCGGCCTGGCTGGGGGGTCAGCTGGCGGGGGTGCCGACGATGTTGGTGAGGTCGACCGCGGCCCAACTGCCGTTCGGCTGGAGGGCGGTGAGGTTGATGTGGCCGCCGTTGAGGGAGCTGCGGGAGTAGATGGCGAGCGTGCCGTCGGGGTCGGTGGTGGCGCTGACGGCGCCGTCCGTCACCGGGGTGCCGACCTTGGTGGTGAGGTCGGTGGTCGCCCACTTGTCGGCGGTGTCCTTGTAGGTGATCTGCAAGTGGCCGTT
>NZ_JBHWIR010000285.1:0-6369 GCF_042731835.1 Kitasatospora sp. NPDC059817
GGGGCGGTTTGTGGGGCGCCGCGGGGGCGGGCCCCCCGCTCTCTTGCGGGCCCGGGGGGCTTCCGCTGGGCTCTGCCGCCCCCCTGCCCCCCCCCCCCCCCCGATCCTGTTTCCCCACCCGCACGAGGCGGGCGGAGCCCTCAGCAGATCCGCGGGAGTTGCTCCCCCATCGGCAGGTCGATGACGCGGGTGCCGCCGAAGGGGGTGCGGCAGACGACCATGCCGGGGTGGTCCGCCACGCACTCGCCGATCACTGCCGAGCGCGCGCCCAGCGGGTGCGCCCGCATCGCGGCGAGGACGGCGTCGGCGTGCTCGCGCGGGACGAAGGCGACCAGCTTGCCCTCGTTGGCGACGTAGAACGGGTCGAGACCGAGGATGGCACAGGCGTTGGCGACCTGCGCGGGCACGGGGACGGCGCGCTCGTTCACCACGACGCCCACCCGGGCGGCCTCGGCGATCTCGCCGAGCGCCGCCGCGAGGCCGCCCCGGGTGGGGTCGCGCAGGACGTGCAGGTCGGGTGTGACGGCCAGCATCGCGGCCACCAGTGAGCTGAGAGCGGCGCAGTCGCTCTCGATCTCGACGCCGAATTCCAGACCCTCGCGCACGCTCATGATGGCCACGCCGTGCAGGCCGATCTCACCGCTGACGATCACCACGTCGCCGGGGGCGGCACGCTGCGGCCGGATGTCGACTCCGGCGGGGACGAGCCCGATGCCGGCGGTGTTCAGGTACACGCCGTCGCCGTGCCCGGCCTCGACGACCTTGGTGTCGCCGGTGACCACCTCCACCCCGGCGGCCCGGGCGGCGGCGCCCAGCGCCTGGGCGACGTGCGCGACCACGGCCGTCTCCACGCCCTCCTCCAGGATGAAGCCGCAGGACAGATAGGCCGGCTGGGCCCCGCTCATGGCCAGGTCGTTGACGGTGCCGTTGACCGCGAGGTCACCGATGCTGCCGCCGGGGAAGAAGAGCGGCCGCACGACGTAGGAATCGGTGGAGAAGGCGAGTCTGGCACCGCCGAGCTCGACGACCGCCGAGTCCGCGAGCCCGGCGAGCACCGGCCCGCCGAAGGCCGGGGCGAACAGGTTCGCCACCAGTTCGGCTGACAGCACCCCGCCTCCGCCGTGCCCCATCACCACCCGGGGGTGGTCGCGCAGCGGCAGTGGACAGCTCCATCCGAGGAGGTCCGGGGCGCCGCCGGCGCCGGTCTGGGTCTGGGTCTGGGTCTCAGCCAACGGGGCTCGCCTCCCTGGCCATGCCCGGCGCGTCGAGCCGCCGGTAGAGGTAGTAGGCGGCGCAGGCGCCCTCGCTGGAGACCATGGTGGCGCCGAGCGGGGTGCGCGGGGTGCAGGCGGTGCCGAAGGCCTCGCACTGGTGCGGCTTGAGCAGCCCCTGGAGGACTTCCCCGCTGCGGCACTGCGCGGGTTCGACGGTGGTGATCCGCGCGACGTCGAAGCGGTGCTCGGCGTCGTGGTCGCGGTAGCGCGGGGAGAGTCGCCAGCCGCTGTCCGGGATGACGCCGATGCCGCGCCAGGCTCGGTCGGTCACTTCGAAGACGTCCTCCAGCATGGCCCGGGCCGCCGGGTTGCCCTCCGGGCGCACGGCCCGCGCGTAGGCGTTGTCGACGGTGTGCTCGCCGCGCTCCAACTGCCGTACGGTGCGCCGGATTCCCTCCAGGATGTCCAACGGTTCGAAGCCGGTGACGACGATCGGCACCCGGTGGCGTTCGGCGAGCGCGGGGTATTCGTCGATGCCCATCACGCTGCACACGTGTCCGGCGGCGAGGAAGCCCTGGACCCGGCACTGCGGCGAGTTCATGATGGCCTCGATGGCGGGTGGCACCCGTACGTGTGAGACCAGCATGCTGAAGTTGCCGATGCCTCGCTTCCTGGCCTGGTGCACGGCCATGGCGTTGGGTGGGGCGGTGGTCTCGAAGCCGATGCCGAAGAAGACGACCTCCCGGTGCGGGTTCTCCTCGGCGATCCGCAGCGCGTCCAGCGGGGAGTACACCACCCGGACGTCGCCGCCCTCGCCGCGCACCCGGAAGAGGTCGCGGCCGGTTCCGGGCACGCGCAGCATGTCGCCGAAGGAGCAGAAGATCACCTCGGGCCGGGCCGCGATCTCCAGCGCCTTGTCGATCACCTCCAGCGGGGTGACGCACACCGGGCAGCCCGGGCCGTGGATCAACTCGACCTCGGGCGGCAGCAGTTGGTCGATCCCGTGGCGGATGATGCTGTGCGTCTGACCGCCGCACACCTCCATCAGCGCCCACGGCCGGGTGACCGTCGCCCTGATGTCGGCGAGCAGACCGCCGGCCAGCTCGGGGTTCTGGAACTCCTCCAGGTATCTCACCGTTCCTCCTCCTGCTTCGCCGAGGACGCCGCAGCCGCAGCCGCCGCGGCCTCCCAGGGGTCGCCGAACTCCTCCTGGAGCAGGCCGAGTTCCTCGAACAGCTGCAAGGTCCGGCGGGCCGATTCCTCGTCCAGCCGCTGCAGGGCGAACCCGACGTGGACGATGGCGTACTCGCCCACCTTCAGGTCCGGCAGGTATTCCAGGCACACGTCCTTGACGACCCCGCCGAAGTCGACGACCGCCATCCTGGTCCCGTCGCGTTCCGCGATCTCCAACACTCTTCCGGGTACCGCCAGGCACATTGCGGTCTCCCTCCTCTCTCCGGTTCCTCCGAACCTGCCGAACTCCGTACGCGCGGGGCGCTCAGTCGTCGGCCCGCGCCGCCACCATCAACTGGCCGAGCGCGAGCCCCGCGTCGTTGGGCGGCACCCGGCGGTGCCGCAGCACGGTGAACCCGTCCTCCGCCAGACCCCGCGCGCATGCCGAGGACAGCAGCGCGTTGGCGAAGACGCCGCCGCTCAGCGCGACCGTCCCGGTGCCGTGCCGCCGCCTGATATCGGCGCAGACCGCCCGCACCAGCGCGGCCACCGCCGCATGGAACCGGGCGGCGATCAGCCCGGGCGGCGCCCCTGCTGCCAGGTCCGCCACCACCGCAGCCAGCACCGGCCCGGGTCGGGCGGTCATCATCCCGCCCTCGTCGACGAGTTGGAATGCGTAGCCCTCCCCCGGGCCGGCCACCGGCCCGTGCGCGAGGGCGGCCGCCTCCAGCTCGATCGCCGCCTGCGCCTCGTACCCGGCTTTCTGGCAGACCCCGGCCAGCGAGGACACGGCATCGAACAGCCGGCCCATGCTGGAGGTCGGCACGCAGTTCACCGATCGATCCAACTGCTGTGACAGCAGTCGGAGTTCGCCTTCAGGGCAGGAGCGCACCGGCGGCAGGCCGGCCGCCCACGGGAGCCCCGCCGCCCGCAGATGGGCCAGCGCCATCCGGTACGGACGCACCATGGCCGCATCGCCCCCCGGCAGCGGAACGTAGTCGAGCCGGGCGAGACGCCGAAAGCCCCGGTAGTCGGCCAGCAGCGCTTCTCCGCCCCACACCGCGCCGTCCACTCCGTAACCGGTGCCGTCGAAGGCGATCCCGATCACGGGCCGGCTGCCGTCGAGGCCGTGCTCGGCCATCACCGAGGCGATGTGCGCGTGGTGGTGCTGGACGTCCCGTACCTCACGGCCCCGGGCCGACCTGCGCACGTGCCGGGCGGAGCGGTAGCCGGGGTGGCGGTCGACGACGAGCACCTCGGGCTGCACGCCGGTGACGGCCCCGAGGTGGTCCACCGCGCGGTCGAACGCCCGCAGGGTGGCGAGGTCGTCCATGTCGCCGAGGTGGCCGGACAGCCAGGCGTAGCCGTCCCGGGCCAGCGCGAAGGTGTTCTTGAGGTCGCCGCCCGCGGCCAGCGCGGGCCGCACCGGCACCGGCAGGGGCACCGGGAGCGGCACGTAGCCGCGCGAGCGCCGTACCGGCAGCAGCTGCCCGTCCACCACCCGCACCACGGAGTCCTCGCAGGGCACGTGGATGGGGCGGTCGTGGGTGAGCCAGCCGTCGACCAGCGGGGCGAGACGGGCGAGGGCCTCCCGGTCGTCCGTCACGATGGGCTCGCCGGACAGGTTCGCGCTGGTCATGACCAGCAGTCCGGGGCCGGGAGGGGCGAGCAGGAGGTGGTGCAGCGGGGTGTACGGCAGCAGCACGCCGAGGTCGGGGCTGCGCGGAGCGGCTGCTTCCAGCTCCGCGAGCCGGTGTGCCCCCCGGCGCAGCAGCACGATCGGCCGCACCGGGCCGGTGAGCAGTTCCTCCTCGACGGGCCCCAGCTCCACCGCCCCGGATGCCGCCAGTGCCCTGAGCTGTTCGAGGTCGCGGGCCATCAGGGCGAAGGGCTTGTCACCGCGCCGCTTGCGCCGGCGCAGCAGGGCGACGGTGTCCGCGTCGGTGGCGTCGCAGGCCAGGTGGTAGCCGCCGATGCCCTTGACGGCCAGGACCGCTCCGCAGGTGATCAGGCGCCGGGCCTCGGTGAGCGCCTGCTCGCCGTCGAGCACGGGGAGCCCGGGGACGGACAGGGTGAGGGTCGGGCCGCAGGTGTGGCAGGCGACGGGCTGGGCGTGGAAGCGCCGGTCGGCCGGGTCCGCGTACTCGCGGGCGCAGTCGGGGCACATCGCGAAGGCCGCCATCGTGGTATTGGCCCGGTCGTACGGCAGGGCGGTGACGATGGTGTGCCGGGGCCCGCAGTTGGTGCAGCTGATGAACGGGTGCCGGTAGCGGCGGTCGGCGGGGTCGGCCAGTTCGGCGAGGCAGTCGGCGCAGGTGGCGGTGTCCGGGGGGATCTGGGTGCGGTGCGGTCCGTCGGCGCGGGAGGGTGTGATGACGAAGCCCGGTGTGCCGGTGACGGCCAGCGGCTGGTGGTCCACCGAGGCGACGTCGGCGAGCGGGGGCGCGTCGCTGGCGATGCGTCGGCAGAACGCGGTCACCGCCTCGCCGGTGCCCTCGATCTCGGCGAGTACGCCCTCGCCGGTGTTGGTGACGCTGCCGGACAGGCCGAGTTCGGTGGCGAGGGTGAAGACGAACGGTCGGAATCCGACGCCTTGGACGAGTCCGCGCACGGCGACCCGGCGGCGCTGGAGCAGGGGCGGCTGCTGATCCGTGGTCACGACAGGTCCACGGCCGGGTGCGGGTGGTCGTGGGCCCCCGCGTGGTCGTTGCCATTGCCGTGGTTGTGGTTGTTGCCGTGGTCGTGGCTGTGGTCGTGGTCGTGCGCGCCGGCCATCACCGGCCGGTGGACCTGCGCGCCGGCCAGCACCGCGAGCGCCCGGTCCAGCAGCGCCCCGGCACCCTGCCCGGTGCGGGCCGAGGTGAAGACCACCTCCACCCCCGGGTTGACCCGCGCGACGCTCGCGAGGAAGGCCGCTTCGTCGAACTGTGCCGCGACGGCGAGGTCCGCCTTGGTGACCAGCACCAGGTTGGCCAGTCCGAAGGCGGTCGGGTACTTGAGCGGCTTGTCCTCCCCCTCGGTGACCGAGGCCAGGACGACCCGCAGCGACTCGCCGAGATCGTAGGAGGCGGGGCAGACCAGGTTGCCGACGTTCTCGACGAACAGCAGCCGGGTGTCCGGCGGCAGCCAGCCGGCCAGGTGCCCGCGCAGCATCGCCGTCTCCAGGTGGCACAGGCCGTCGGTGAGGACCTGCTTCACCGGCGCGCCCGAACGGGCCAGCCGGCGCGCGTCGTTCTCGGTGGCGAGGTCGGCGGTGAGGGCCGCGACGGGCACCTCGCGCTCCCGGGCGAGGCCGAGTTCGGCCTCCAGGAGCGCCGTCTTGCCGCTGCCCGGGCTGGACAGCAGGTTCACCACGACGGTGCCCCGGGCGGCCAGTTCCGCCCGCAGCCGCCGGGCGTCGTCGTCGTTGCGGGCGAGAACCGCCTGCCGGAGATCGACGGTGCGACACATCGGTTTCAGCCTCCTTGATCGGTCCGGGCGCCCGCCGGGGGCTCGGACCACTCGACGCCGAGGATCTGCAGCTCACGCCCGGCCAGCAGTTCGACCCTGGCACCGGCGCAGCGCGGGCAGCCCAGGTCGGGCGGCATGCCGACGCTCCACTCGACCCCGCAGGGCGTGCACTTCGCCCGTGCGGCGACGGCCTCGGTCTCCAGCACCGCACCTTCCAACAGCGTTCCGGCACAGGCCAGTTCGAAGCAGAAGTCGAGTGCCGACGGGACGACTCCGGCCAGTTCGCCGATCTGCAACCGGACTCTGGCCACGGCGCTCTCCCCGTGCGCGCGGGCAGCCCGGTCCACCTGGTCGACGACGGCCGTCGCGATCGACATCTCGTGCATCTGTCTCGTTTCCCGCCGCTGGAGGCGCCCGGCTCCTTGGGGGCGCGGGCCCGGTGTCCGGGCCCCGTGAGCAACAGGCCCCGTGAGCAACAGGCCCCATTACAGGGGGGGGGGGGGGGGGGGGGGCGGGCGCCCCCCCCCCCCCC
>NZ_JBHWIR010000286.1:0-6300 GCF_042731835.1 Kitasatospora sp. NPDC059817
CCGCACCCCCCCCGCCCCGCCGCCCGGGGTTCCGGGCGGGCGGCCCGGGGCCCCCCCGCCCCCGCGCCCCCCGCCCCCCGCCCGGCCGGGGCCGTCGCGCCGCCGGCCGAGCTGCCCTGGCTGCCGGTGGCCGACCCGGCCGCACTGGCCCGGGCCGCCCGGGCCGGCGGTGCGGGCCCCGCCGCGGTGCTGCTCGCCGCCGCCGCCGTCCACGCGCACCGGCTGACCGGCGCCCGGGAGCTGCTGCTCGGACACTGGCGCCCGGCGCCCGGCCCGGGCGGCCGCGGCCTGGTCGTCCCGGTGCGCCTGGCCCCGGCCCCCGGGCTCAGCTTCACCGCCGTCCTCCGGCAGGCCGGCCGCGCCCTGCGCGCGGTCCGGCGCCACGGCCACCGGCCGGACCTCGACCTGCCCTGGGGCCCGTCCTCCGGGTACGGCCTGGTCACCGGGACCGCCGACAGCGCCGAGCGGGTGGCGTACGGCCCCGGGACGGTCGCCGTCCTGGCCCGCGCCTGGGGCGAGCCGCTGCCCGGCCTGTTCCTGCGCGCCGACCCCACCCCCGGCCCGGCGGACCGGGACGGGGCGTGGCGGGTCGCCGCCGGCGGCCACGGCGCCGACCCGGCGGCCCACCGCCGGCTGGTCCGGCTGCTGGCGCGGCTGGCGGCCCGGCCCGACGAGCCGATCCACTCCTTCGACCTCGCCGACGGGGACGAGCTCGCCCTGCTGCGGAAGGCCAACGCCACCGAACACGCGGTGCCCGAGACCACCGTGCCCGCGGCGTTCGCCGCCCAGCTGGCGCGGACCCCGTCCGCCGTCGCGGTGCGCGGCGGGGGAGAGGTGCTGGACTACGCCGAACTGGACGGGCGCTCCGAGCGGATCGCCCGGCTGCTCGCCGGCCTCGGCGTCGGCCGCGAGGACGTCGTCGCGGTGCTGCTGCCCCGCACCCCCGCCCTGGTCGCGGCCGTGCTGGGCGTGCTGAAGGCGGGCGCCGCCTACCTCCCGGTCGACCCGGGCCACCCGCGCGGCCGGGTGGAGTTCGTGCTCGCGGACGCCCGCCCCCGGGTGGTCCTGACCACGGCGCAGCTGGCCGCCGCCGTGCTGCCGGAGCCGACCGCCGACGGCCCGTCCGTCGTCCTGCTGGACGAGCCCGCTGCCGAGCCCGCTGCCGAGCCCGCCGGCCCCGAGCCCGCCGGCCCCGCGCCCGCCGGTCCCGCGCCCGCCGGGGCGACGCCCACCCGCCCGCTGCCCGGCAACGCGGCGTACGTCATCCACACCTCCGGCTCCACCGGGACGCCGAAGGGCGTGGTGGTCACCCACCGGGCCGTGGCCAACCTCGCCGCCTGGGCGGCAGCCGAGCTCGGCCCCGAGGCCCTCTCCCGGGTGCTCGGCTCCACCTCGCTCTCCTTCGACCTGTCGGTCTTCGAGCTCCTGGTGCCGCTGTTCACCGGCGGCAGCGTCGACCTGGTGGACAACCTGCTCACGCTGCTGGAACGCCCGGACTGGTCCGGCAGCCTGGTCAACACCGTCCCGTCGGTGTACCAGCAGGTCGCCCGGGCCGAGTGGGTGCGTGAGCGGGCGACGACCTACGTGTTCTGCGGCGAGCCGCTGCCCGCCGCGCTGGTCCGCCAGGTGCACGCCCGCAACCCGGACGCCCGGGTGCTCAACCTCTACGGCCCCACCGAGGCCATCGTGTACGCCACGGCCGGGGCGTGCCCGCCCGGTGCGGACGGTGAGCCGTCGATCGGCGTGCCGATCGGCAACGTGCGCGCCCACGTCCTCGACCCGGCCCTGCGGCCCGCGCCGGTCGGCGTCACCGGCGAGCTCTACCTGGCCGGGGACTACCTGGCCCGGGGCTACGCCCACCGGCCCGGTGCCACCGCCGAGCGCTTCCTGCCCGACCCGTTCGGCCCGCCCGGCGCCCGGATGTACCGCACCGGGGACCTCGCCCGCTGGACCGCCGCCGGCGAGCTGGAGTACGCCGGCCGCACCGACCACCAGGTGAAGATCCGCGGCCACCGGATCGAACTCGGCGAGATCGAGGCCCGGTTGACGGAGCTGGACGGCATCCGGCGGGCCGTGGTGGTCGCCACCGACGACGGCGAGGGCGACCGCCGCACGACGGCCTTCCTGGTCGCCGCCGAGGGCCGCCCGGCCGATCCGGAGGCCGTCCGGGCGGCGCTGCGCGAGGTGCTGCCCGCACCCGTCGTCCCGGCCGTCCTGGTCTTCCTCGACGACCTCCCGACCAACGCCAACGGCAAGACCGACCGCAGCGCGCTCGCCGCCCTGGCCGCCGGTGCCGTGGCGGGGACCTCGCCCGAGCCCGCCGCCGCCCCGGCCGCCGGCCCCGTCGAGGTGCTGCGCGAGCTCTTCGCCGGCGTCCTCGGCCTGCCCGAAGTCGGCCCGGACGACAGCTTCTTCGCCCTCGGCGGCGACAGCATCCGCTCCATCAAGCTGCTCCGCCGGGCCCGCCGGGCCGGGCTGGCGCTCGCCCCGGAGGACGTGTTCGCGCACCCGACCCCGGCCGGACTCGCGGCCGTCGCCACCGCGCTCGACCCCGCCGACCAGGGCGCCGGCCGGCCCGCCGACGGCGAACTGCTCCCGCTGGACGCCGCCGAACGCGCCTGGTTGCAGGCCCGGTTCCCGGGCCACCGGGACGTGCTGCCGCTGACACCGCTCCAGGAGCGGCTGCTCTTCCCCACCCAGCACAGCCAGGGCGGCGGCGGGGCCTACGTGATGCGGCTGTGGATGCTCTTCGACGGGCGGCTCGACCCGGCGGCGCTGCGCCGCGCCGTCGAGGCGCTCTGCCGCCGCCACCCGAACCTGGCGGCCGGGTTCGTCCGCCTCCCCGACGGCCGCCCGGTGCAGGTCGTCCCGGACCGCCTGCCGCCGTTCACGGAGCTGGACCTCAGCGGCCTCACGGAGGCCGAACAGGAGGCGGAGACCGAGCGGTTGGCCGCCGGGGCCAGGACCACTCGGTTCGACCCGGCCGACCCGCCGCTGATCCGCTTCACCCTGCTGCGTCTGGGCCCCGGAGAGGGCGTGGGAGCGCAGCGGTACCGGCTGGAGGTGGTCGCCCACCACACCCTGATCGACGGCTGGTCCAACCAGCTCCTCCTGCCGGAGCTGTTCGCCCTGTACCGCGACCCGGCCGGGCTGCCCGAGCCGGTGCCGCTGCGCGCCCACCTGGCCTGGCTGGCCGGCCGGGACCACGAGGCCGCCCGCCGGGCGTGGCGCGAGGCCCTGGCCGCGCCGATCGAACCCACCCTGGTGACGCCGCCCGGGCTGCCGCCCGCCGACGGGTGGCCGGGCCGCCGCTACCGGCCCCTGGGCGAGGAGCGCACCGAACGGCTCGGCGCCCTCGCCGCCGGGCTGGGCATCACGCTCAACACCGTGCTCCAGGCCACCTGGGCGCTGCTGCTGGCCGAGCGGACCGGCCGCCCCGACACCGTGTTCGGGATCATCGTCAACGGCCGCTCGCCGGAGCTGCCGGGCTCCGAGTCCGTCATGGGCTTCCTGATCAACACCCTGCCGCTGCGGATCACCCTGCGGCCGGAGGAGTCGCTGGCCGGGCTGCTGACCCGGGTCCAGCGCGAGCAGGTCCGGATGATCGCCCACCAGCACCTGGGAATCCCCGCGATCCAGCGGGCGACCGGCCTCGGCGAACTCTTCGACACCGTCATGGTGTACGAGAACTTCCCGCAGTCCGGCGACCAGGGCGACGCGCTCCCGGGGGTGCGGATCACCGGTTCGGGCAGCGAGACGGCCGCGCACTACCCGCTGTCGCTGATGGCCATCCCGAGGGACGGCGGCTTGGAACTCGACATCCTGCACCGGGAGGACGCCGTCGACGCCGAGGCCGCCGACGCCCTGCTGGCCCGGCTGCTGGGGCTGCTCGACACCCTCGTCGCCGAGCCGGACACCACCGTCGGCGCCCTCGGCCTGCTCGACTCCTGGCCCGCGACCGCCGGGCCCGCCCGCGCCCCGCTCCCTGCCGCCGACGCCACCGCCACCGCCGCCACCGCCGAGGCCGCCGTCCCCGCGCCGCCCGCCGACGGTCTGGAGCCCATGCTGGCTACCCTGCTGCCGCTGCGCTCGACCGGCACCGGCGCGCCGCTGTTCTGCGTGCACCCGGCCGCCGGGATCGGCTGGACGTACGCGGCGCTGCTGGGGCCGCTCGGCGACCGGCCGCTCTACGTCCTGCAGTCCCGCGGCCTCGACGGCCGGGGGCCGCTGCCGGCCAGCGCGGAGGAGGTGGCCGAGGACTGCGTGCGGGAGATCCGCGCCGTCCAGCCCGACGGGCCCTACCACCTGCTCGGCTGGTCGTTCGGCGGCCTGGTCGCCTACGCCGTGGCCGCCCGGCTGCAGGAGCAGGGGGCGGAGGTGGGCCTGCTCGCGATGCTCGACAGCTACGTGCTCGCCGACCTGCCCGCCCGCTCGGAGGCCGAGGTGCTCGCCGAGCAGGGCCACGTCCGTAACGCCCTGCTGCGGCTGACCGGCGTCGACCGCCCGGCCGACGCGCCCGCGCCGACCGCCGAGGAGTTCCTCGTCCTCGCCAAGGACTCCGACTCGCCGCTCTCCGTCTTCTCCGAACACCACCTGACCGCGCTCGCCGAGGTCTACGACAACAACGTCCGGCTCGGCCGCGCCTTCCGCCCCGGCGGGTACAGCGGCGACCTGCTCCTCGTCGAGGCCGTCCCGGAGACCAGCGGGCCCGTCCAGGACCCGGAGAGCTGGCTGCCCCACCTCGACGGCGGCCGGCTGCTGCGGCACCGGACCGACCACGGCCACCAGGACCTCGGCGGCCCGGCCGCCCTCCTCGACCTCGCCCCGGCGCTGCTCGACCGGCTCGGCGACCCGTCCGGGCCGCACGGGTCACCGAGCCCGCACGAGCCGCACCAGCCGCACGAGCCGGAAAGGAGCTGACCGGATGTCCGCCACGCCCGCCACGCCCGCCACGCCCGCCTCTCCCGCCTCTCCCGCCCGACGACGGCCGCTCACGGCCCCGCAGTCGGGAATCTGGTTCGGCCACGAGGCCGACCCCACCCGGCGGCGGTTCACCGCCGGCCAGTACGTCCAGTTCCACGGCGCGATCGACGAGGAGCTGTTCGAACGCGCGCTGCGGGGCGTGGTGGCCGGCAGCGAGAGCCTGCGGGTGCGCTTCGAGCCGACCGCCGACGGCGCCGTCCAGATCATCGAGGACGCCGCCGACTGGCCGCTGCACCGGCAGGACCTGCGCCACCACGAGGACCCGGCCGCCGCCGCCCGCGCGTTCCTCGCCGCCGAACTCGCCCACCCCTACGACCTGACCGCCCGCCCGCCCTTCGACCACTTCCTGCTGCGGACCGGCGAGGCGGAGTACCTCTGGTACCTCCGGATGCACCACATCCTGTGCGACGGGGTGGGCGGGGCCGGGCTGATGCGCCGGGTGGCGGCCGAGTACACGGCGCTGCACGCGGGCGAGCCGGCCTCCACCGGCGTGCACGACCCGCTCCAGGCCCTGCTGGACGACGACGCCGCCTACCGCGCCTCCACCCGGTTCCGCACCGACGCCGCTTTCTGGGCCGAGGAGTTGGCCGGCCTCGGCGACCCGCCCCGCCTCGCGGGCGGGCGCAGCGCCCCGACCGGCTCGGGCCCGCGCCCGCCGGTCGCCGTCCGGACGGAGCTGTCCGCCGAACGCTGGGCCGCTGTCCGCGAGCGCGTCGGCGCGGGCTGGACGGCGCTGTTCCCGGCCGCGCTCGCCGTCGCGCTGCACGCCGACACCGGCGAGGGCACGGCGGTGATCGGCCTCGGCGTCCGCGGCCGGGACGCCGCGCTGGCCCGGCGGGCCCTCGGCATGACGGCGAACGTCGTCCCGCTGCGGCTCGCCGTCGACCCGGCCGCCACCGTCGGCGGCCTGGTGACGGCCACGGCGGACCGGGTCCGCGCCGCGCTGCGCCGCCAGCGGTACCGCTTCGAGGACCTGCTCCGCGACACCGCCGCCGCCCGGGGCGACCGGCCGCTGATCGGCCCCACCCTGAACCTGCTGCCGCTCGACCCGGGCCTGCGGTTCGGCGGGATCCCGGCCACCGTGCACGAGGTCTCGCCGGGCCTGCCCGAGGACTTCGCGCTCGGCGTCTACGACAACGGCCGCGCCACCCTGCCGGTGTTCGCCGACGCGGTCGGCGACTACCCCGAGGACACCGTCCGGGCCCACCTGGACCGGGTGCTCGACCTCGTGACGGCGCTGGCCGAGGCGCCCGAGGGGCTCCCGGTCGGCCGGCTGCGCACCGGCGGCGGAGCCGTCGCCCTGCCCGCGCCCGCGCC
>NZ_JBHWIR010000287.1:0-6252 GCF_042731835.1 Kitasatospora sp. NPDC059817
GCGATAACAGGATGCGCTGCAGCTGGGACACCTGGCCGGCGCGGGGCAGCAGCCAGCGGCGCAGGGCGGGGGGGGGGGGGTGGGGGGGCGGGGGGCCGCCGGGGGCGCGGGGCCGCTCGGGGCCCCCGCCCGGGGGCGGCGGGGTCGCGGGGTGGCGGGCGGCGCGCAGCCGGATTCGGGTGATCATCCACGCCCACCACCTCTCCGCCGCCGGGCCCTCCTCTCCATGGTGGGGCGAGAAGGGCCCGGACGGGAGGTCCAGGACGAACCGGCCGGCCCCGGCGCGGGGGCCGGCGGCGCCGTCAGGAGAAGTCGAGCGAGCCGGTCCGGGTCCGCTTGAGCTCGAAGAAGTTCGGGTAGCCGGCCAGCAGCCGCACCCCGTCGAAGACCCGGACGGCGTCCTCGCCGCGCGGGATGGCGCTCAGCACCGGGCCGAAGAAGGCGACGCCGTCGACGTGGATGGTCGGCGTGCCGACCTCCTCGCCGACCGGGTCCATGCCCTCGTGGTGGCTCTTGCGCAGCGCGACGTCGTACGCCGTGCTGTCGGCCGCGGCGGCGAGCTCCTCCGGCAGTCCGGCCGCGACCAGGGCCTCCCGGATGACGGCGTCGTCGGCGGGCCGGTCCTGGTCGTGCAGGCGGGTGCCGAGTTCGGTGTACAGGTCGCGCAGCACGTGCTCGCCGTGCTGTTCGGCGGCGGCGATGCAGACCCGGACGGGGCCCCAGCCGGTGGTCATCAGGCGCTGGTAGCGCTCGGGCAGGTCGGTGCGGCCCTCGTTGAGGACGGACAGGCTCATCACCCGGAAGGTGAGGTCGAGCTCGCGGTGGCGCTCGACCACACGGATCCACCGGGAGGTGATCCAGGCGAACGGGCAGATCGGATCGAAGTAGAAATCGACTTTGGTGGTCACGGTGAAGAGCCTAGACGCCGAGTGGACCGCTTTCCAGGGCCAATCGATCACCATTGCGGTGGGCCACTTCTCAGCTGCAGGTCTTCCCGTCGGCCGGCACGGTGCCATCCAGCAGGTAGGCGTCCACGGCCTGCTTCAGGCACGGGTCGCCGGTGTTGTAGCCGCCGTGGCCCTCGCCCTGGAGGGTGACGTTGATGCCGACGCCCGGGCCGAGCTGCTGCGCCATCGCGTGGGCGCCCTCGACCGGGGTGGCCGGGTCGCCGGTGGTGCCGACCACCACGATCGGGGCCGCGCCGGCGGCCGAGACGTCCGGGTGGTCGGCCTTGCCCTGCACCGGCCAGCCGGTGCAGCTCGTCAGGCCCCAGGCGGAGTAGGGGCCGAACACCGGGGAGGCGTCGCGGAACTGCGGCAGCTGCTGTTCGACGTCCTGGTCGGAGTAGCGCTGCCGGGCGTCCACGCAGTTGATCGCCCGGTTGGCGGCGCTCAGGTTGGTGTAGCGCCCCTGCGGGTCGCGCCCGAACATCGCGTCGGAGAGCTGGAGCAGTGTGTTGCCGGTGCCCTGCTGCATCGCCTCGGTGAGCCCGGCGGCCAGGACGGGCCAGGTCTCCTCGCTGTACAGGGCGGCGGCGATGCCGGTGACGGCCAGGGTCTCGGTGAGCTGCCGCCCGCTGGTGGTGGGCAGCGGGGACTGCTCCAGCTTCTGGAGCAGCGCCGTGACCGCCGCCGTGCCCTCGACGCCGCCGGCACCCGTCGGGCAGACGGCGGCCTCCTCGGCGGCGCAGGCCTTCATGAAGTTGTCGAAGGCGAGCTGGAAGCCCTTGGCCTGGCCGAGCGCGGACTGCTGCGGGTCCTTCGTCGGGTCGACGACCGAGTCCAGGACGATCCGGCCGACCTCCTGCGGGAACAGGTGCGCGTAGACGCCGCCGAGCTGGGTGCCGTAGCTGATGCCGAAGTAGAAGAGCTTCTGGTCGCCGAGCACCTGCCGCATCAGGTCGAGGTCGCGGGCGGCACTCTCGGTGTCCACGTAGGGCAGCACCGGACCGGAGTTGTGCTCGCAGGCGGCGGTGAACTGCGCGTTGCTGGTGTCCAGCGCCTTCACCGCGTCGGGGGTCCCGGGGGTGTTGTCGATTGCCAGGCTGACGTCCATCGCCTTGTCGTCCAGGCAGCTCACCCCGGCGCTGGCGCCGACCCCGCGGGGGTCGAAACTCACCAGGTCGTAGCGGGCGTTGAGGGAGGCGTAGTCGGCGGCGAGGGCGGGCAGCGTGGCGACGCCGGAGGCGCCGGGGCCGCCGAAGTTGAACAGCAGCGAGCCGATCCGGTGCTTCTCGTCCTTCGCCCGGCTCCGGATCATGGCCAGGTCGATGGTCTCGCCGTCCGGCTTGCCGTGGTCCAGCGGCGCCTTGAGGGTGGCGCACTGCCAGTCACCGGCGGGCGCGGTGCCGCTGCCCTGCGCGGGGCTGGGGGCCGGGCAGGCCTGCCAGTCGAGCTGCTGGGCCGCGAGTCCGGTCGCGGACGCGGCGGGTGAGCCGGGCGAGCCGGCCGGGGAGGTCGGCGCGGGCTCGACGGCGGAGCGGGCGTCGCCCTGGCAGCCGGCGGCACAGGCGAGCAGCAGCGCGGCCAGGCCGAAAGCGCCGGCGCCGCGGACGACGGTGTGCATGGAGCGGTCCACCTCTCGGGTTGCCGGGCGCGCCCCGGCGGACGGCGGGGCGGCGTACGCCCCGGCGCTCGGCACGGTCAACGCACCACAGACCCTAGGGGCGGTGGTGCGACTGCGCCCGCCGGAAGGGCCGGTGGAGGGGCGTGCGGCGGTCCGGCTGCCACCCGCCGTCCGGGTGAGGTCGCTCCCGTGGCCCTCGTCCGGACCGCCCACTACCTGGCGTCGCATGCTATCTTGCATCGCATGGTACCTGGCATCACACACCACGACGGCGACGCCGGTACGGCCGACGGGCCGGTGGCGACGCAACTGCGCAAGGGCGTACTGGAGTACTGCGTCCTGGCGCTGCTGCGGGACGGCCCCCGGTACGGGGTGGAGCTGTTGCAGGAGCTCGGCCGGTTCCCGATGCTGGCGACCAGCCAGGGCACCATCTACCCCCTGCTGTCCCGGCTGCGCCGGGCCGGCCTCGCCGACACCTTCCTGCGCGACTCGGCCAGCGGCCCGTCCCGCCGGTACTACACCCTCACCGACACCGGCCGCAGCGCACTGGAGGAGTTCGCCACGCTGTGGCCCGCCTTCCGCGAAACCGTCGACCACGTCCTGGCCCCGGGAGAGAACCCGTGAACAACCCCATCGAGCACCCCCTGGTCCGCACCCACCTGGCCGCGGTCGCCCGGTACACCGCTCCGCTGCCCGAGCCTCGCCGCCGCGAACTGCTCGCGGACCTGCGCGAGCACATCGAGGTCTCGCTCGCCGAGTGCGACCCCGCCGACGAGGCCGCCGTCCGGCGGGTCCTGGAGCAGCTGGGCAGCCCCCGGCGGATCGCCGACGCCGCGCTCGACGAGGAGGGCGGCACCCGACCGGAGCCGGAGAGCCGCGGCCGCACCGCCCGCACCCTGGTCTTCGCGGTGCTGCCGGTTCCGCTGTCGTTCGTCCCGGCCATCGGGCCCCCGCTCGCACTGGCCGCCGCCGTCATCGCCGCGAGCAGGGTGTGGCGGTCCACGCAGTGGAGCCGCCGGGAGAAGCGGCTGGCAGCCCTGCTGCTGCTCTCCCCCGTCCTGGTCACTCCGCTGGCCGGCATCGCCGCCGCCGTCGTGTCCCCGTTCGGCCTGACCGCGACCGCCGTCCTCGCCGCCTGCGTGGTGGGCTTCTGCCCCGCCCTGCTCGCGGCGTTCCTCCTGGCCCGCTCCGCCGCCCGGCTGCGCAACGCCGCACTCATGGCCTGAACCGGCTTCACCAAAGAACACTGACGTTTCGCCGGCCCCCCCTGGTGATGCCGGAGGCCGCCCCCATGTACAAGGGGGGGGGGGCGGCCTCCGCACGTCGGAGGCTCGCGCTTGCGCGCGCCTCTGCCCGGCGGCTAATGTCTTACCTGTTTCTCACCATCAAATCCCTTTTCGGCCAAGGCCGTTCATACGGTTAACGAAAACCCGCATACAGTGTGCGGACCTGGGGAACCCGAACCGCCGCCCCCTCCGTCTGGGGGCTTTTCCATTACGCGGGAATCAAGGCAACTCACTTTACCGTCAGGCTCGTTGACCCCGTTCTCCGGCGGCTGCTTTGCTTCTCGGCGGCCGAGGCGGGCCTGTTTCCCCCCGGTGATCCGTTGTGCGGCGGGTCATCCAGGCGTTCCACCGCCTCCGGCCTCTCCCTGTCCTTCGCGACCACCCGTCACCCACCGGTGCCCGGGCGGTCGGCATGAGAGAGGCAACCCTCACATGGGCCGAACCCCCACGTTCCGTCTCGCCGGACGGGCGGCGCTCACCGGCGTCGCCGCGCTCGCCCTCGCGGCGGCCGGCTTCACCGCGGCACCCGCCCAGGCGCAGCCCGACGACGCCGCGCACCCCGCGGCGTCGGCGAACCACCCGTACCGGCACGGCGCCGTCCCGCTGCGCGGCCACCAGGCCGCACCGAACGCCACCTCCGCCAACAACCTCAACTACGGTGGCGGGGCGGGTAGTCCGAGCATCGGCGTGACCACCGGACCGGAGCACGTCTACCTGGTGTTCTGGGGCTCCCAGTGGGGCAGCTCCGGCACCGACGCCAACGGCAACACCACGCTCAGCGGCGACGCCAAGGGCATGGCCCCGCGCCTCCAGCAGCTGTTCAAGGGCATCGGCGCGGGCAGCGAGCTCTGGTCCGGCGTCATGACGCAGTACTGCGAGGGCGTCGCCGCCGGCTCCCAGACCTGCCCGGGCAACTCCGCGCACGTCGCCTACCCCACCGGCGGCGCGCTCGCCGGCGTCTGGGTGGACACCTCCGCCGCGGCGCCCGCCTCCGCGACCGGCAACCAGATCGGAGCCGAGGCGGTCAAGGCGTCCGGCCACTTCGGCAACACCACGGCCGCGGCCAACCGGAACGACCAGTACGTCGTCGTCTCCCCCACCGGCACCACCCCCGACGGCTTCAACACCGCGTCCGGCAACTTCTGCGCCTGGCACGACTACACCGGCGACACCACGCTCACCGGCGGCGCCGTCTCCTCCCCGTACGGCGAACTCGCCTTCACCAACCTGCCGTACGTGACCGACGCGGGCTCCGGCTGCGGCCAGGGCTTCGTCAACGCGGGGACGGCCGGCACCCTGGACGGCGTCACCATCGTCGAGGGCCACGAGTACGCCGAGACCATCACCGACCAGAACCCGGCCGGCGGCTGGACCGACAGCAGCGGCGCCGAGAACGGCGACAAGTGCGCCTGGGTCAGCAGCGGCCAGGGCGCCTCGGCGAACGTCGGCTTCACCACCGGCAGCTTCGCCATGCAGTCGACCTGGGCGAACGACTTCAACAGCGGTGCGGGCGGCTGCGAGATGTCCCACCCGATCGTCGGCGGCACGACCGGCAACACCGTCACCGTCACCAACCCGGGCGCCCAGGCCGGCACCACCGGCAAGGCCGTCAGCCTGCAGATCGCGGCGACCGACAGCGCCTCCGGCCAGACCCTCACCTACACGGCGAGCGGCCTGCCGGCCGGCCTGTCCATCTCCGCCTCCGGCCTGATCAGCGGCACCCCGACCACCGCCGGCACGGCGAGCGTCACGGTCACCGCCAAGGACGCCACCGGCGCCTCCGGTTCCGCCGCCTTCGGCTGGACCGTCACCTCCGCGGGCGGCGGCGGCCTCACCAACGGCGGCTTCGAGACCGGCACCCTGAGCGGCTGGGCCTCCACCGGCAGCGCCGCCGCCTCCAGCGCCGCCAAGCACACCGGCGGCTACGGCGCCATGCTCGGCTCCACCGGCCCCACCACCACGTCCACGGCCAGCCAGACCTTCACCGCCCCGACCGGCAGCAGCAAGGTCGCCTTCTGGTACGACGTCACCTGCCCGGACACCGTCACCTACGACTGGGCGACCGCCACGCTCAAGGACAACACCACCAACACCACGACCACGGTGCTCGCCAAGACCTGCACCAGCGGCCTCGGCTGGAAGTCCGCCTCCGGCACCGTCACCCCGGGGCACAGCTACACGCTCACCCTCACCAACGTGGACGACAACTACCCGGGCGACCCGACCTACACCTACTACGACGACGTGGCCGTCTCCTGACGGCCGCCCGTCCACGCCCCTGACGCCGCCGGGGCGGGCGCCCCCCCCCGCGCCCCCCGGGCCCCCCCGCCCCTCCGACCACGGCCCCCCCGCACCGGCCCCCCGCCCCCCCGGCCCCCGGCCGCTGTGGGTCGACGGGGCG
>NZ_JBHWIR010000288.1:0-950 GCF_042731835.1 Kitasatospora sp. NPDC059817
GCGCGGACATTTGCGCGGGGGCGGTGGGCGAGGCGGGCGCGGTGGGTGAACTGGCGGCGGGGGCGGGTGGGTGCGTCGCGGAGGCCGGGGGCCGCCCCGGGCACCACGTCGCCGACGGCCCGGACGGGGGGCGCCGTCGCCGTCCAGCCGAATCCGGCCGGCACCTGGACGGCGGTCGCGGGGCCCTCGGCGCTGTCGGAGACGGACAACCGGTGGACGGTCAGCTCGCCGTTGGACCGGTCGCCGAAGGCGACGATCACGCCGACCACGGTCAACGGCGCGGCGGCCGAGCCGAGCGGGGCGTCGACCAGCGTGGTCAGCGAGGCCGAGACCTTGGCGTCGCCGGTCAGCGGGAGCGTGCCCAGCGAGACCTTGTGGATCATGCCGAAGCGGTCGCGCAGCAGCAACCTGGCCTCCGGGTGAAGCGACGGACGGGTACTGCCGCCGGGCGTCCCGGCCTGCTGCTCCGGCTGCTGGACGGTGACCTCCGCGTCGATCCGCAGCGGGTGGCCGGGCAGTTCCAGGCCGGCCGACGGCCCGGTGGGGGCGGGCTGGGCGAGCGACCCGAACAGGTCCTCGCGGGTGCGCCCGCCGAGCAGGTCGGCGCGGACCGGGACGCGCTCGGCGAAGGCGGAGGTGTCCACGGCGAGCAGTTGGCCCTTGCCGTTGGGCAGGGACTGGTCCTCACGCACCACCGGGACGATCCGGTCACCGCCGGGCAGCGCGCCGTAGCGGCCGCCCTGGCCCATCAGGGCGTTGTGCGAGGCGGAGATCCGCAGGCCGCCGCCCGTGTTGAAGGCGGCCTGGTCACGCTGGGAGGCGGTCCAGGTGGCGGGGGGGGGGCGGGCCCCCCCCCCCGGGGGCCCCGCGCTCACCAGGAGAAGCACCGGGCCCGTGGGGCGGGGGGGGCGACGGGCCCCCTGCCACCCCACCAGGGGCGGGGCCTGGGC
>NZ_JBHWIR010000288.1:960-6188 GCF_042731835.1 Kitasatospora sp. NPDC059817
CCCCGGGCGCCCGCGGTTGTTCAGGCGGCCGTGACCCCGGGGGGGGGGGGCCCTGGGGGGGGGGGGCCCCCCCCCCCCCACGCCGGTGGCCACGGCCATCACGAGCAGCAGCACGGGGCCGGTGGCGCGGGCGGGCCGACGGGCCAGCTGCCAGCCCACCAGGGCCGGGCCGAGGCCGCGGCCGCGGGCGGCCACCCGGGCGCCGAGCCGGGCGGCGAGCGGCAGCAGGCGCAGCACCACCAGGGTGCCGGCGCAGAGCGCCAGGGTCGGGGTGGCCACCAGCAGCAGGTCCACGCCGAGCCGGCCGGAGGAGTCGGTGGACAGCCCACCGCCGTACTGGCTGAGCTGCTGGTAGGCGAGCACGGCCAGGGCGAGCACGACGAGGTCGCCGCCGTTGCGCGCGACGCCGGAGACCAGGGCCTGGCGGCGGCCGGAGCGACTGCGCAGGGCGGCTCCGGCCCCGCGCAGCAGGCTGGGCAGGCTGGCCAGCAGGACGCAGGCGAAGGCGCAGAGCACGGCGATCGGCCAGAGCGACCAGCTGATGCCGGTGTCCAGGGGCACCTGGTGGTCGCTCCCGAAGCCGGCCAGGGCGCGGACCAGGAACGGAGTCAGCAGGGGGGCCAGCAGCGCGGCGGGCAGGGCGAGCAGCAGCGACTCCGTCGCGGTGAAGAAGCCGAGCCGGGCGCCGGAGGCGCCGCGGGCGGCGAGCAGCTCGTTCTCGGCCGTCTGCCGGGTCGCGATCAGGTTGACGACCAGCAGCAGCGCTGCGACGGCGAGCACGGCCAGCTGGAGGGCGCCGATCAGCAGGGTGGTCCGGGCAACCATCATGCTGGAGGACAACTCGCGCAGGATGTCGGGCAGTTCGGTCCTTGAGCCGATGCTGGCGCGGGACTGCAGGTCATCGGCGAGGCCCTGGGCGCGGTCGCCCATGGCCTCCGCCGAGGACTGGCCGATGCCCGTGAAGTCGGCGTCGAGCAGCCAGCTGCGGCTGCTCTGCACCAATCCGGCGGTGGTGAAGGCGCTCTGGTCGACCAGCATCGGGCCGTAGGTGGTGAAGCCGCTGACCTCCACCTCGTGACCGCGGACCGGGTCGATGCGCCAGTACGCGTCGGCCGGGTCGACGGCCCGGTAGACGCCGGTGACGCGGACGGTCAGCGGCTTGCCGTCGAGGCGGTCCGCCAGCTGCACATCGGCGGGCAGGGCCTGGTCGGTGAGGCCGAGCCGGGCCAGCATGGTCTGCGGGACGGCGACCTGCGGGGCGGCGGTCTGGACCGGGCCGGAGGCCGCGGCGGGCCACGCGCCGGCGAGCAGGTGGGTCCGGTCTCGGTCGAGGTCGGCGAGGACCGTCAGGTCGGGCTGGGCCCCGGCTCCGGGGACCGCGGACCCGGGGGCGCCGCTGGTCCCGGTAGTGCCGCTGGTGCCGGTAGTGCCGCTGGTCCTGGTAGTGCCGGTGGCGCCGGCGCCGTCCGGCAAGCCGTAGGAGCGGCTGCGCAGCAGGCTGTCGGTGCGCACGGACAGGTCTCCGAAGAGCCTGCCGCGGTAGGCGGCGAGCTCCGCCTCGTCCTTCGCACGCTGGTCGAGCCCGTGTTCGGCGGTCACCACGACCGTGGTCCGGGCGTGGCCTGTCCCCTGGAGCGCCTGCCGCAGACCGGCCTCGCCGACACTGCGGTTGAACGCCACCAGCGCGGTCAGCACGGCCGTGGTGATCAGCACTGCGAGCAGCACGGCGGCAGCCAGCGGCAGTCGCCCACGCAGTCGGCGCACGACGAAGCCGAGCATCAAGTTCCTCCCCGGTCTTTACGTCCCCAGGTTGCGTCCCAGCCCGGTCCATCGATCCGATTTGGTCACAACTCGGCTACGAATAGACACACTTAGGGCACATCGACGCAATGATCACCGGCATTTGATCACCGGATAGCGGACGACTCTGTCAGATTCGATCCAGGAACGGAAGGGACTTGCGCTAACAAGTAAGTAATGAGCAAATTCCTTGCATTGGCAGCTCCCCCACTTCGGGCGCCCGCCAGAATGCCATGAACATTTCATAACTCAGGCTCCACAGCACGCCTTTGGGAACGCCGACCCGCACCCCGGAAATCGCCGCCCGAAACCGTGAACCCGTGGCGCCGCCCGTCCGTAGACACTGGGTAGACACACACAGGGGGAAGCCTCAATGACGCAGCCTCAGGCCACCGCCACCACCAACACCCCGATGGTGGCCGTGACCGACCTCCGACGCAGCTTCGGCACCGGCGAGCGGACCGTGCACGCGCTGCGCGGCGTCTCCTTCACCGTCGGCCGCGGCGAACTCGCCGCGCTCAAGGGCCGGTCCGGCTCCGGCAAGACCACCCTGCTCAACCTCGTCGGCGGCCTGGACGCCCCGACCGCCGGCAGCATCGCCCTGGACGGCACCGACCTCGCCGAGCTGAACGAGGACGGCCGGCTCGCCCTGCGGCGGGAGCGGATCGGCTTCGTCTTCCAGTCCTTCGGGCTGATCCCGATGCTCACCGCCGCCGAGAACGTCGGCGTGCCGATGCGGCTGCGCAAGGTCTCGGCCGCCGAACGCGAGGAGCGCGCGCACACCCTGCTGGCCCTGGTCGGCCTCGCCGACCAGGCCAACCAGCGGCCCGGCGAGCTCTCCGGCGGCCAGCAGCAGCGCGTCGCCATCGCCCGCGCGCTGGCCAACGAGCCCGGCCTGATCATCGCCGACGAGCCGACCGGCCAGCTGGACTCGGAGACCGGCCGCTCGATCATGCAGCTGCTGCGCGCCGTCGTCCGCAGCGAGGGCGTCACCGTGGTGGTCGCCACCCACGACCCGACGCTGATGGAGCTCGCCGACCGGGTGATCGAGCTGCGTGACGGGCGGATCGTCGAGGAGGCGGCGAAGCCGGCCGCGTAAGGGTGGCCCGGGGTGGACCGGCCTGTCCGGCCTGTCCTGTCCGGTCGGGCGGGCCGTCCGGTCGGGCGGTCCGGCGCACCCGGGCGCGGCCGGTGATGAACCCGGACGCGCTCCGCGAGCCCGTTCAGGGCGCCTTGAGCACCGCCTCGCAGGCTCGGCACCGCCGGGTGCGCTGGGACGGCGGGTACCAGGGCTCGCCGGGCCCGGCCGGGCGGTAGGGCTCCCGTTCGAGGTCCGCCGTGTCGAGGCCGCAGAAGGTCACCGGCCCCGGATCCTCCGGCACATCCGGATCCGGCGGCGCCGCGTGCACCCAGCGAATCCGCGCGCCCACGTCGACCTCGCCCGCGTCCAGCACCTCCGTGGACGACTCCAGCTCGACCAGCACGACCACTCCGCTCATACCTCGACCCTGCGCCCCTGCGGCGGCTCGCGCATCCGGTGGCGGGCCCCCTCCCGGTCAGGCCCCGGGGAGGGTGATCGACTGAGCGTGGTGGAACACCCCCGCGCCGTCCCAGTACGCCTTGGTGCGCTGCAACCGCGGGTAGTTCCCCTTGTAGTAGAGCCGCTGGTAGGCCGGGTCCGGCTGGTCGGCCGTGCCCAGGTCGACGTCCGGGTAGTTGACGTAGGCGCCGTCCGTCGCGGTGTCGATCTCCGGGACACCACCGGTCTCCCGGTAGACGTCCCGGTAGAGCCCGGCGAGGTACGCCAGGTGGTCGGCGTCCTGGGCCTCGTCGGTCCAGTACGTCTGGTACTGGAGCTTCATGATCGAGTCGCGCTGGGGGACGGCGGTCTCCCCGGGCCCGCGGGTGTTGATCCGGCAGCCGTAGGAGTCGATCTGCACCAGCGTCTTCGTGAGGTCCACGCCCTCGACGTCCCGGACCAGCCAGTCCCAGAAGGTGGCGATCTGCGCCCGGCTGAACGGCTCGCGGTGGTAGGCCGACTTGTACTTGCCGCGCTGGTTGTCGCCCGACGGGTTGAGCGTCATGGTGGCCTGGAACCAGGGCAGTTGGCGACGCTTCTCCGGGTAGGGCAGGAACAGCCCGCCGGCGCTGTGGGTCTGGACCACCGAACGCGTCGCCATCCCGCGCTCGACGGCCGCCAGGAACGCGTCGAGCGGCGCCGGGTCGTCACCGTCCCACTGGCTCACCAGGACGACGTTCCCGTTGGAGCGGTGGGTGAGCTTGAGGATCGCGAACAGGCCCTGGTAGGTCGGCTCCTGCGGGCCGCTGTGCTCGGCCATGAAGGCGCCGAAGTTGCGCACCAGGGTCTCGAAGTCGCCGGGCCGCTTCACCAGTTCGCCCCAGGGCCAGGCGACGCTGCTGAGCCAGACCCGGGGCGGCGGCTTCGGCACGCCGACCGCGAAGTGGTAGCGCAGCACCACCCCGAAGTTCCCGCCGCCGCCCCCGGTGTGGGCCCAGAAGAGGTCCGCCTCCGGGGAGCCCTCGCCGTCGTCGCGGTGCGCCCTGGTCACCACGGCGGTGCCGCCCCGCACGGTGACCACGTCGACCTGGACCAGGTGGTCCACGGTGAGCCCGTGCCGCCGCGAGAGCAGGCCGAACCCGCCGCCGCAGATGTGCCCGCCCGCGCCGACCGAGTAGCAGGACCCGGCCGGCAGCGTCACCGCGTACGCGCGGAAGAGCGTGGTGTAGACGTCCCAGTTGGTGGCCCCGCCCTCCACGCAGTACGTCGGGTGGCCGAACTTGTCCCTGGCGGCGGCGACACCCCGCATCATGCCGAGGTCGAGGATGACGCCCCCGTCGTTGTCGACGAAGCCCTCGTAGCAGTGCCCGCCGCCGCGGACGGTCGGCCGCAGCCCGTGGTCCAACGCCCGGTTCAACTCGCCCACGGCGTCCGCCTCGTCGACCACCAGGCGGATGTAGGCGGGGCTGCTGCGCCAGCGCTGGTTGAAGCCCTGGCCGAGCGTCCGGTAGCGGGGATCGCCCGGCCGGACCGACCGCCCCTCCGGCGGCTCCCGGCGCGCACCGGCCGCGGCCGCCGTACCCGTCGAGCCGCCGGACACCCCGGCCGCCGCCGCACCGGCGGTGCCCAGGAATCCCCGTCGGGAGAATGCGCCCTCCATGGCCCGACCTCACTTTCTCGGCGATGAGAGAAGCTGGCGGCGGCACGCTAACACAGGTATTCGAGGGTGGGAATCCTTTAACGAACTAGTGTGACAGTACGTCATTTTCGGCGAATCAGCGCAGGTCCCGGACCAGTGCGGGCCCGGCGCCCGATTGATGCTCCTATGGGTTGTCAAGCGGTGGTGAGCCATTCGCGGTAGGCGTTGGCGAGGTCGTCGTTTCGGCGGGTGCCGCGTTCGAGGGTGGAG
>NZ_JBHWIR010000289.1:0-6170 GCF_042731835.1 Kitasatospora sp. NPDC059817
CCCGGCCGGGGCGGGGCCCCGGGGGTGACGGGGTGGCGCGCCCCCCCCGCGCGCGCCGCCCCGCCACCCCCGGAGGCCGCCCGGAGGCCGTCCGGTGTCACGCCCGGCGGCCGCCCGGTTTCACGCCCGGCGGGCGGCGGTGATCTGGGCGGGGACGGCGCCGAGCCACCAGGTGGGGTTGGCGGTGCCGTCGGTGGTGCGGCCGTCGTGGTGCACGTAGTGCCGCACGTCGCGCCCGGCCTCGGCGAACTCGCCGTTCAGGGCGCGCTCGATCCACTCCGCGCCGAAGCGGAAGATCTCGGCGGCGACCCCGCCCAGGGGGTGGAACTCGTTCTCGTAGACGCGCAGTTCCTTGGGCGCGCGGATGCGCTCGTAGTTGGCCAGGGCCTGCTCCAGCCGGGTCAGTTCGTCGAACTCGCCGATGCCGTACAGGACCGGGCAGTCGATCTCCTGGACGAGGTCGCCGAGCGGCATGCGGGCGACCAGTTCGCGGTCGAAGGCCTCCTCGTCGGTGTAGCCGGCCATGTACATGTAGTTGTTCTTGAAGGTCGGCTGGGCCTGCTCGAAGATCGTCTGGAAGTCGCCGGTGACCGCCTCGAAGGCGGCCAGCGCGGCGAGCCGGCGGTCGGTGGCGGCGGCGCGCGAGCCCCAGTAGCCGCTCATCGAGATGCCGAACATGCCGATCCGCTGCGGGTCGACCTCTGGGAGCGAGGCCAGGTGGTCGAGGTAACGGCTGATCGCCCGCTCGTAGTTGGTGAGGTCGACGGTGAGCCCGCCCGCCCGGGTCTCGCCCTGGCCGGGGCCCTCGATGGACAGGGCGACGATGCCGCGGGAGGTGTAGTACCGCTCGGCGGCGTAGATGTAGTCCTCCTTGATCATGTCCATCCCCGGGCCGAGGATCACCGCGGGGGCGTTGCGCACCTCGCCGGCCGGCAGGTGCAGCAGGCCGTAGATCCGGCCGCCCTCGAAGTCCAGCTCCACCCGGCGGACCCGGTCGTCGCGCAGCGCGCCGAGGCGCTCCACGCAGTGGTTGGCGTGCTCGCGGAAGGCGAGCTTGCGCGGGTCGGTGGCGTCGAAGACGGAGTACTGGGCGCGGCCCCACATCACCGCGGCGCGCACGTACAGGTCGGCGGCGGTCTGGGCGAAGCCGCCCCGCTCGTGGTGGGCGGCGCGCTCCTCGGCCTGCCCGGCCACGGTGGCCCAGGCCTTGGGGAGCATCGCCCCGCTCTGCACCAGCGCGAAGACCTTGTCGAAGTCGGTGTGGTCGTGGCCGAGCTGCTCCAGGGTGCCCTTGGCCTGGGGGTGCAGGGCGTCGAAGCCGCCCTGGGCGAGGGCGATGTCCAGGGCCCAGCTCTGTCCGGTCGAACGAACGGTCATGACGGGTGTCCTCCGTGTCGATAGGGGGCTCGGTGGCGGTGCCGCCGAGTCGCTAAGTACTTATCTATTAAGTACTTAGGATATTCTGTTGTCAACCCGCCCATCGATCGAGCCGCGGAGGCCGCCCCCATGTCGCAGCCCCAACCCACCCCCGCCCGCGAGCAGGCCCTCGACCAGCTCGCCCGCGCCGCCTACAGCCTCAGCGCCGCCGACTCCCGCCTGCGCGGACGCGCCACCCGCACCCCCGGCGCGCTCTCCCTCACCCACGCCCGGGCCCTGCGCGTCCTGGCCGAGACGGGCCCGCTGTCGATCGGCCAGCTCGCCGCCGCCACCGAGACCACCAGCGCCGCCACCACCCAGCTGGTCAACAACCTCGCCACCGCCGGCTACGTCACCCGGGAGCGCCCCCCGGGCGACAAGCGGTCCGTCCTGGTCGCCCTCACCGACGCGGGCCGCCGCCGTCACGACGAACGCCAGACCACCCTGGCGCAGGCGCTCGACACCGCCCTCGCCCACCACGACGCCCCCGCCCTGGACGCCGCGACCGACGTGCTCCGGCAGCTGGCCGCCATCTACGACCGCCTCTGACCGGGGCCGTCGCGGGCCCGCCGCGGGGCCGTTACGGGGTCAGGGCGGCGGTGACGGCGGCTTCGGCGTGCAGGCGGGTGGTGGGGAAGGTGGGGACGGGGCTGTCCTCGGGGCGGACGAGCAGTTCGATCTCGGTGCAGCCGAGGATGATCCCCTGGGCGCCGGCGGCCACCAGTTCGTCGATCACCCGGCGGTACGCCGCGCGGGACTCCTCGCGGACCAGGCCGAGGCACAGCTCCTGGTAGATCACCTGGTGGACCAGGGCGCGGCTGTCGGGGCCGGGGACGAGGACGTCGAGGCCGTGGGCGGCCAACCGGCCGCGGTAGAAGTCCTGTTCCATCGTGAAGGCCGTTCCGAGCAGCCCGATCCGGTGCAGTCCGGCGGCCCGGACGGCGTCCGCGGTGGCGTCGGCGAGGTGCAGCAGCGGGACGGGGGTCGCGGCCGTGACCTGGTCGGCGACCTTGTGCATGGTGTTGGTGCAGATCAGCAGCAGTTCGGCGCCGGCGGCCTCCAGGGACCGCGCCGCGCCGGCCAGGACCTCGCCGGCCTCGGTCCAGCGGCCGTCGGCCTGGAGGCGTTCGATGGCGGCGAAGTCGACCGAGTACAGCACGAGCGGGGCGGAGTGCAGGCCGCCGAGACGGTCGCGGGTGAGTTCGTTGAGGAGGCGGTAGTACTCGGCGGTGGATTCCCAGCTCATGCCGCCGATCAGGCCGAGGGTCTTCATGCCGCCATTTATAAAGCAATGCAGGAATTGAAAGCAAAGGTATAAGGATTACTTGGAATCGCCCTGCGGAATCCAGCGCGGCACGCGGTGCTGCCATTCCCGGGCGAACACCACCGAGCCGGCCTCCAGCGCGCGCAGCTGCACGATGCTGAGGAAGTGCCCGGCGTCGCAGCGCAGTTGGGTGCGGGTCTGGACGGTGACGTCCCAGCCGATGTCGGGGCGTTCGAGGCGCACGGTGTGGTCGGTGCGGGCCTGGGCGCTGAGCGGGGCGCCGGTGAGCACCCGGTAGGCGGTGACGGTGTGCTCGTCGCGGACCAGGCCGTCGGGGTGGGTGCGGCTGCCGTCGGTGGCGGGGGAGAGTTCGGCACGCCATTCCCGGCGGCCGATGTCGTGCACGGTGACGTGCTCGGGCCGGGCGGTCAGCGGCTCCGTGCGGTGGATGTCGAGCGGCTCGGGCAGGGCGGGGGCCTCGAAGGCGACGGGGGCGGCGCCCATGTCGGCGGCGAGGTGGCGGGTGGGCAGGGTGAGGGCGGAGCGGGACGGGTCGAGCGCGTAGCCGGCGTCGTCCGGGGTGGGCCACACCCACGGCCAGTAGACCGAGGAGAGGGCGAGCCGCAGCCGGTGCCCGGCCGGGACGGCGCCGGCGCAGGCGGCGAGCTCGACGTCCGCGTCGGGGCCGGCGGCGACCAGGACGCCCCGGGTGAGCAGCGTGGAGGTGCCGTCCGGGCCGACGGTGCAGAGCCGGGCGGTGATCTGGGCGGGCGGGCCGCCCTCGCGCAGGCGCAGCCGTACGGTCGGGGTGCCGAGCAGTTCGACCGGGTCGGGCAGCGGCTGGGAGTCGAAGCAGACCGAGCGGCCGTCCTCCTCGCGCTGGTCGGGCGGCTGGTCGGCGGGGCGGCCGAGCGGGACGTAGGCGCCGGCGTTGAGGCCGGTGTGCTGCGGGGAGCGGACGCGGACGTGGCGGTCGTCGGAGGCGGTGCCGGCGGTGCGCAGCGGGCCGTCGAGGCCGTAGTGGATCTCCCGGACGTCGGGGGAGGGCCAGGTCTCCTCGCCGGTCCAGCGGGTGCCGATCCAGCTGCGCAGGGCGGGCTCCGCCAGGGCGCCGGTGTCGAGGTCGCGCAGCCAGTGGTCCCACCAGCGCAGGGTCTCGGGGAGGGTGTCCTCGGGCAGGCCGTGCGGCCAGGGGCCGAGCAGGGCGCGGGCGGTGGGGGAGGTGGCGAGCAGCCGCAGCACGAAGGAGCAGGAGGGGTCGCCCCAGCCGGCGACGGCGAAGGTGGGGGCGGGGACGGGGACGGTGGTCTCGCCGGCGGCGAGCCAGGCGTCGACGGGCGGGTCCAGGGATTCGAGGCGGGCCAGCCAGTCGGCGCGCCAGGCGTCGCCGACGTGCCGGGGGTCGGGCGGGAGGGCGGCGTCGGAGACCAGGGTGGTGAGCCGGGTGTGCAGGTCGGCGGCGAGCAGGGCGCCGCCGAGGCGGTGGCCGCCTTCGGGGCAGACGGTGACCACGGCGCCGACGGTGTCGGGGGCGCGGGCCGCGAGCAGCAGGGCGGTGGTGCCGGCGGCGCCGACGCCGAGCAGGCCGACCCGGCCGCTGCACCAGGGGCGGCGGGCGAGCCAGTCGAGGACGGCGGCGCCGTCGTCGAGCTCCTGGTCGCCGCCGGGTTCGCCGGGCAGGCCGTCGGAGTTGCCGTGGCCGCGGGTGTCGACCCGGAGGGCGCCGTAGCCGTGGCCGGCGTACCAGGGGTGGCGGCGGGCGTCCTCGGCGGCGGTGCGGTCGGTGAGCCGGCCGGCGGAGTACTCCAGCAGGGCGGGGACGGGTTCGTCGCTGACCGGGCGCCACAGCCGGGCGGCCAGCCGGGTGCCGTCGGGCAGCGGGATGCGGACGTCCTCGCGGGTGGTGCGGAAGGGGTAGGACGGCATGGCCGCTCCCATCGGATCCCGGGCCGGTGAGCGCCGGCGGGCCCGCGGCGCGTACGGGGAGCGCGCTGCGGGCGTCGGCATCTCGACCCTAGGGGAGGAATCGTCCGATTTCCTGACGAAGGCTGCGCGGTGGTCGCGGCCCGCCGGTCGGGGCGGCCGGTCGGGGCGGCGGGGTGGAGCCCGGCGCGAGCGGGCGTGTGCCTGCCGCCGCACGCCCCTCGTCCGCGCCCGTATGCCCCCGTTCGCCGTCGTCCGGCATTTGCACATGACTTGCAACTACTTCCCCGAGGGGGGAAAGATGGCCCAGCTTCGCCCGGACCACCCGAAAGGACCACAGGATGTCCAGCCCCGCCGCAGGTGCCTCGCCCGTCAGATGGCGTGACCGGCTCACCCGGGAGGAGTGGATGCGCCTGGCCGGGATGGGCGGTTTCATCCTCGTGCTGCACGTCGTCGGCTGGTTCACCCTGCTCGCGCTGGTCGCGCCCGAGCACTACAACGTCGGCGGGCAGGTGTTCGGCGCGGGCATGGGCCTGACCGCCTACACCCTCGGGATGCGGCACGCCTTCGACGCGGACCACATCGCGGCGATCGACAACACCACCCGCAAGCTGATGGGCCAGGGCAAGCGGCCCCTGTCGGTCGGCTTCTGGTTCTCGCTCGGGCACTCCTCGATCGTCTTCGGCCTCTGCGCGCTGCTCGCCTTCGGCATCCGTTCGCTCGCCGACCAGGTGGAGGCGGACGACTCGACCCTGCACACGATGACCGGCCTGATCGGCACCACCGTCTCCGGGACGTTCCTGCTGCTCCTCGGCCTGATCAACCTGGGCGCCTTCAACGGCATCCTCAAGGTGTTCCGCCGGATGCGTGTGGGCGAGTACGACGAGGCCGAGCTGGAGCGCCAGTTGGAGCGGCGCGGGCTGATGAACCGCATCCTCGGCCGGGTGACCAGGGCCGTCACCAAGCCCTGGCACATGTACCCGGTGGGCCTGCTGTTCGGCCTCGGCTTCGACACCGCCACCGAGGTGTCGCTGCTGGTGCTGGCCGGCGGGGCGGCCGCGTTCTCGCTGCCCTGGTACGCGCTGCTCACGCTGCCGATCCTGTTCGCGGCCGGGATGAGCCTGCTGGACACCATCGACGGCTCGTTCATGAACTTCGCCTACGAGTGGGCCTTCTCCAAGCCGGTCCGCAAGATCTACTACAACCTGACCGTCACCGGCCTGTCGGTGCTGGTCGCGCTGGTGATCGGCCTGGTCGAGCTGATCGGCCTGCTCGGCGAAAAGCTGGACATCACCAGCGGCCCGATCGCCTGGATCGGCGGGCTGGACCTCAACTTCGTCGGCTACGCGATCGTCGGCCTGTTCGTGCTGACCTGGGTCGCGGCGATCGCCTACTGGAAGTTCGGCAAGGTCGAGGAGAAGTGGTCGGCCGGCCTGGCCGCCGCGGCCGCCAAGTCGGAGTAGCACAAACCCCGAGGGGGGTGGTGACCGGACTCCGGTCACCGCCCCCCTCGGGGTTTGCGGGGCCTAGGGCGGGTCTTCAAACTCCCGTCGTGCCCCCGCGGGGC
>NZ_JBHWIR010000290.1:0-6149 GCF_042731835.1 Kitasatospora sp. NPDC059817
GCGGCGGGGGGGCCGGGTTCCACCCGGGGGCCCCCGCCCCGGCCCCCCGACGGGGGGGGCACGCCCGCGCCGTCACCACCGCCCTGGTCCAGGCACTGCGGCACAGCGGCTGCGGATCGATCGAGCTGCGCGCCACCGAAACCGGAGCCCCGCTCTACCGCACCCTCGGATTCGACCCCGTCGACGGCTACATGGCGCTGCGCCCCGGCGCAGAAGGCTGGACGCGGTGACCGCCTTCGACCTCGACGCCTACAACGAGCGGGCCCGCAACGGCCCCTGCTTCATCTGCTCGATGCTCGCCGGTGAGCCCGGGTACGAACACCGGATCGTCCTGGACGACGGCGTGCACGTCGCCTTCCTCGACCGCTATCCCACCCTGCCCGGCAAGCTCCTGGTCGCCCCGCGCACCCACGTCGAGGACACCATCAGCGGCTTCACCGAGGACCAGTACCTCGCCCTGCAGTTGGTCGTGCACCGCGTGGCGACCGCGCTCGCCGCGACCGTCCCCACCGAGCGCCTCTACGTGCTGAGCCTGGGCAGCATGCAGGGCAACGCCCACGTCCACTGGCACATCGCCGCCCTACCGCCCGGTATCCCGTACGAGCAGCAGCAGTTCCACGCGCTGATGGCCGAGGGCTCGGGCGTCCTGCCCGACGACCCCGGCCGGGCCGAACGCCTCGCCGCCGACCTGCGCACCCGGCTCGGCCACCCCTGCCGTCACGACCAGCGAGGAGCCTGACCATGGTCTTCGTCCCGCCCGAGCGGTTCGTCCCCACCCTGCCGCACGGCATCTCCTATGCCGGCGTCTTCCTGACCGACCGCCACGACCGGCCGCTGCTGCTCACCTCCGTCCACCACCCGGGCGAATACCAGTACCCCGGCGGCCTCCTCGACGACGGCGAGGACCCGTGGACGTGCGCGCTGCGCGAGACCGCCGAGGAGATCGGCTTCGTCCCCGCCGCCCTCGACGACGCCCCCCGCCTCCTGATGCTCTCCTTCACCCCGCCGGAGCCGCCGTGGCCCTGGAAGATCGGCGTGACCTTCGACGGCGGCCGGCTCACCGACAAGGAGCTCGAACGCATCACCCCCGACCCCGCCGAGCACAGCGGTCACGCCGTCCGCACCGTCGAGGAGTGGGGGCGCATCGTCACCCCGCGCCGACTGCGCACGCTCCGCGCCTCACTCACCGCCCGCCGCACCGGCGTCGCCGAGTACCTCGTCTCCGAACCCCGCCGGCCGGGCGAACCCGGATGACGCCCCCGCCCCGCCTCAACCGCACCGTGGAGGAGAGCGCTTGAAGTCCCGTCCGTCCGAACCCGCGCCGTCCGAACCGCCGCCGGCCGAACCCGCGCCGTTCGAACCGCCGCCGTCCGAACCCCCGCCGACCGACCACGTCTCCGACAGTGAGCAGTTCCTGTTCGGCGGACGGCTGCTCCCCGACTGGGGGTTCACCTCCCATGAGCAGACCATGCTCAGGATCAGCTTCCTCACGGTCGCCCGCCAGATCCCCGGCATGCTCCGCACCGCCCTGCGCCTGGCCTGGCAGGCCGACCGGGTGGCCCTGGTGTCCATCGCCGTCGCCGAAACCGGACGGGCGCTGGCCGCCGCCTTCGGCCTGCTCGCCACCAACCGCGCCCTCGCCTCCCTGTTCGCCTCCGGCAGCACCGACCAACTGCTGCGCGCGGCCCTGCCGGCCGCCCTCGCCATCGGCGGCGCCTCCGCGCTGTCCGCGATCCTGGGCGTGGTCTCCTCCTGGGCGGGAGGCCGGCTGGAGCCCAAGACCGAGCGGGCCGCGACCGTCGCCTACCTGCGCCGCGCGGCCCGCGTGGAGCTGGCCGCGGTGGAGGACCCCGAGTTCAGCAGACTGCTGGAGTCCGCCAGGTACGGCACGGCGGCCGTGCGGCGCCTGATCGGCCAGAGCATCGCCGTCCTCACCGCCCTGCTCGGCATGGTGGCCGCCGGCGGCGTCCTGCTCACCCTCGACCCGGTGCTGCTGCCCATGCTGGTGCTCATCGCCGCGCCGAAGGGGTGGGGCGCGGTCCGCTCCGCCCGGCGCCGCTACGGCTCCGTGATGGCCTGGCTCCAGCACCACCGGGCCGCCAGTCTGCTCGCCCAGCTGCTCACCCAGCCGCACTCCGCGCCCGAGGTCCGCGTCCACGCCATCGGCCCGTTCATCCTGGGCCACTACATCGCGATGGCCGAGGCGTCCGAGCAGGAGCAGAACCGCCTCGCCCGCGCCACCGCGACCACCTCCCTGCTCGCCTCCGTCCTCTCCGGGCTGGCCGCCGCCGCGACCTTCGCCGTCCTGGGCTGGCTCGTCCACGACGGGCAGATGGCGCTCGCCGTCGCGGGCACCGCCGTCGTCGGCATCCGCACCGGCGCCGCCGACATCACCTCCCTCGTCGGCACCGTCAACAACCTGTACGAGGAGGCCCTGTTCGTCACCGACCTCGACCGCCTCCAGTGCGAGGCCGACCGGCGCGCCATCCCCGCCGGCGGCACCGACCTCCCGCACCGCCCCACGGCCATCACCCTGGAGGGGGTGACCTTCACCTACCCCGGCCGCACGAGCCCGACGCTGTCCGACATCACCCTGCGGATCCCGCGCGGGCAGGTCGTCGCCTTGGTCGGCGACAACGGCTCCGGCAAGTCGACGCTCGTCAAGATCCTCACCGGCCTCTACCTGCCCGATGCCGGCCGGATGCTGTGGGACGGCGTCGATGCCGCGACCGCCGACCGGGACCAGCTGTTCTCCTCCTCCGCCGTCCTCGAACAGGGCTTCCAGCAGTGGCCGCTCACCCTGCGGGCCAACGTCCTGATCGGCCGACCCGAACACGGCGACGACCCGGCCCTGCTCAAGCGCGCGGCCGACTACGCCGACCTGCACCCGATCATCGACGCCCAGGACAACGGCTGGGACACCCTCGCCGCCCGCGGCTTCAAGGGCGGCGTCCAGCTGTCCGGCGGCCAGTGGCAGCGCGTCGGCATGGCCCGCACCCACCACCGGGCCACCACCACCGGGCCCGGCGGACGCCCCACCCACCTCGTGATCGCCGACGAGCCCACCTCCGCCCTCGACGCGAAGTCCGAGATCGCCGCGTCACCCGCATCCGCGAACTCGCCGACCAGGGCCTGACCGTCATCCTGATCACCCACCGCCTCGCCGCCACCGCCGGCGCCGATCTCATCTACGTCCTGCGCGAGGGCCGGCTCACCGAACAGGGCACCCACGCGCAGCTGATGGCCGACCCGAACAGCGGCTACCGCTCCTCCTACCTCCTCCAGGCCCGCCAGTACGCCACCGAGATCCCCGACCAGCGGAACACGACCGCGCCCGCCGCCGATCCCGCCTGACCACGCACCCGAAACGGAGCAGCCGATGCCCACCTGGGACGAGATGTGCGCCGCCGCAGGCGAAGTCCGCGACCTCTACGACGAGATCAACCGGCGCAAGCTGGGCCGCACCTGGGGCCTGTCGGACTTCGTCCTCGGTTTCACCGGCGACGTCGGCGACCTCGCGAAGCTGGTCATGGCCCACCAGGGCCACCGCGCCGACGTGGCCGCGAGTGCCGGGGCGATCGGCCACGAGCTGTCCGACTGCCTGTTCTCGCTCATGGTCATCGCCCAGGAGACCGGTGTCGACCTCGCGGACCGGTTCACCACCGACATGGCCGCCCTCGCCGCCCGCCTCCGCCCCGATCATGCCGCGCCGATCAGCGGCCCGTGCTCCTTGTGACGACCCGGAGCCGGCGGACAGGCGGACAGGCGGGCGGCCGGACAGGTTTATCCGGTCGCGCTCGACGAGGTGGTCGAGGAGTGTGCCGGCGAAGGGCTCGGGGAGCGGGGGGCGGGTCAGAACCGGCTGCGGCGCAGGGCGTCGGTGAGCATGAGGGCCGGCAGCACCTGGTGCACCTGGCCCGTGTTGGCGTACGGGACGGCGCTGCCCTGCTGGGTGGCGAGGGTGTTCCAGGCCGCGAGGGGGAGGGAGGTGAGGGAGTTGCGGTCGTCCGGGGTGGCGGCGTCGAAGGGGGCGGGGCCTGGGGCGGTGACGCCGAGTTGGGTGAGCAGCGGGGAGAGCTGGGCGGGGTCGTTCTGGGTGTAGAGGCGGGCGGTCTTGGTGCCGGAGGTGCCGCGCCCGGCCCAGGCGGTGACCTGGGTCAGCGGGGCGAGGGTCTCGGAGACCAGGTCGGCGTGCGGGTCGAACAGGTAGACCTCCTGGAGGGTGTCCAGGTAGAGCGGGTGGGCCTGGTTGGCGGTGTTGCCGAGGAAGCAGGTGAGGGCCGCGTGGCCGCTGCTGAAGGAGGCCATGCCGAGGCGGCCGATCGGTCCGAACTGGAAGTTGCCGCTGCGCCGGAACATGAGGGCCTGGATCTCCGGAAGGTACTCCTGGAGGACGGTGGCGTCCGCGAACGACGAGATCTCGTCGCAGGGGTTGCCGGCGACCCGCATCAGCGGGAGCACGAGCACCACGTTCCGGGCGGCGCCGTCGATCTGGAGCGGGAGGCCCTTGGCGAAGGGGTTGGTGAGGAACGGGTCGCCGATGTACTGGAGGTAGTTGAGCAGACCGAAGAACTGGTAGTCCCAGCCGAAGGGGTAGGTGCTGCCGGTGGTCGGGTCGTGGCGGTCCCGGGGTTCGTTGTAGAAGGCCGGGGAGTTCTGGGCCATGCCCGGGTGGAAGTAGACGAGGAAGGGCGCGGGCGGTCCGCCTGGGTCCCTGGACACGCCGGAGGGCCAGTAGACGGCGACGAGTTGCGGTGCGTCGACGCCGGGGAGTCGGAGGACGACGGCCTCGCCGCCGGGGGTCACGCTGCGGGTCTCGACCTGGATCGCGCCGCCACTGATCGACGGCGAGGCGATGAAGGTGCTGTCCGTCACGCCCGGGGGCGGGGAGTAGGCCCCCGGCGGCAGCGCCACGCCGGGGGGGCGGACGCTCATGTCGCCGGGGGGTGGGGCGGGCGGGCTGCCCGGGTAGTCGCTGCCGGTCTGGGCCAGGCTGACGCGTGCCTGTTCGGTGACGTCGCGCAGCGGCGAGAAGTGGACCGTCAACTGGATCGTCTGGCCGGAGTCGGAGGACGTGACGGCGGGTGGCGGCCAGTTGCCGTCGGGTGGGAAGGTGGCCTGGACGGTGCCGGAGGAGTCGATGTCGAGGTGGGCGGTGGGCGTGCCGTACTTGGTCTGGTCGAGGGCGGCCGCCTGGATGTCGATCGACGCGTCGGTGTCCGGGATGTTGAAGATCGACTGGTCCAGGACCACGCTGTCCGGCCCGACCTGGTCACCGCCGTTCACGGCGATGGTGAAGTTGCACTGGGTGGTGGTCTGGCCGTGGATCTGGCCGGTGAGGACGAGCTGGGCCATCGGAGTCTCCTTCTCCTCAGTGCCGCGCGAGCGCGAGCGCGATGGCGTGGGCGATCGGCTGGCCGGTGTTGGCCTCGTAGTAGTTGAAGGCCGGGCAGGGGTTGACCTCGAAGCAGTAGACCTCGCCGTCGTCGGCCAGCATCAGGTCGATGCCGGCGAGTGCGAGCCCCAGTCGTGCCGCCAGGTGCAGGCAGCGCTCGGCGAGGTCGTCGGGGGGCTGCCAGGGCGAGAGTTCGGCCCGGCCGCCGTCGCTCCGGGCGTAGCGGTAGTCGACCCGGTCGGTCTCGATCCGGGTGGCGAACACCTCGCCGGCGACCGTGTGCACCCGGACGTTGGTGCCGGTGACGTAGCGCTGGAACTGCACCGGGCAGTAGCGGATGAGCGGCAGCCGGTCGAGGGCCTCCCGGTCGAGCGTCCGGACGATCGAGCGGACCCCGCTGATCGACTTGTAGACCAGTTCGCCGTGCCGCGCGTGGAACTCGTGGACGAGGTCCGGGTCGTTGGTCACCAGGGTCTCCGGAGCCCGGAATCCGGACTGCTGGATCAGCTGGGCCTGGTGGGGCTTCGACGTGTTGGACGCCATCGCGCTCTCCCGGTTCATCACGCAGCCGGGGGCGAGCTCCGCCCAGGTGCTCAGGGCCGTGTGCCAGGACCGGCACCTGCGTACCGTGTCCTCGCCCGCCTCGCGGACTTCGGGGAGTCTGCGCCATTCCATCAGCCGGAGGTAGATGCCGGTGACGGTGGCGCAGTCGATGGATCCGCCGTCGGACGGGTTGCGTCCCCGGTCGGCGGCG
>NZ_JBHWIR010000291.1:0-6104 GCF_042731835.1 Kitasatospora sp. NPDC059817
GCCACCAGCAGCAACGACTGACACATCCGACGAGACTACGGATGGCCCACAACTGAACCGCCGAACCCGGCCTCACATTGAGCCGTCGCCGACAGAAGCGGAGCTCGGTGTGATCGACCCAGGGCTCGGCTGCGACGCCGCGTCCGGACGATGAAACGGCACGCGTCGGGCTTGTCCGCAACGCCGTCCCCACGAAGCGGCTCAAGGTCAAGTTCCTGGCCTCGCTGCCCGACAGCCCTGTCGCGGCTTCGATCCGAGTCGTGGTCTCGTCATCCAGGCTGAAGACGGGCGAACGCGTGGAGGTGAGAGAGAGCCGGGCAGGCGCTTCGTCGACAGCTATGACCCCGGTGGCCTGGGCGGCTTGGTCCCGGCTGACGTCGAAGTCAAGCGCGACCGCATCGAGCCAACTCAGGAGAGATTCGCCGGGCCGAGGAAGCGGAACCGAGGACAGCCGTCGCGGGAGGGGGCGAGGCCACGGCGGGCCGGCGGCCGCAGCGAGTGACGGCCGGGTTTGCTGGGCACCCTCGTCATGCGAGTTCACGCGTCACAGGATCCCAGGAAGCCTCGCATCGAAGATCGAACACTCCCTGTAGCCGGGAGGCGCTCACTGAAACCTTCGGCGCGGTACTGAAGAACTTACTGAAATGAATCTTGCGCTACTGAAGTCTTTCGCGCCGTCCGACAGGTGGGCGCTCCGTCCGGTGTGCGTGCGCCCTTGTTGTGCTAGCACTTCAGCGCTAGCTTGAGATTCATGGGTAAGAAGCAGCTGAACGTCCGGGTGGACGCCACGACCGCGGAAATGGCCCGGGAACGGGCGGAGCAGCAGGGGATCAGCATGAACCAGTACATCGAGCGCCTGGTCCAGCAGGACATGGGCGAGGCGGGGCGGGCCTTCGTCGACGCCGCCGCCCAGTTCATGAAGGAGTACGAGACGGCCTTCCTGGCCGAGTTCGCGGAGCCGGGCGACCTGAAGGACGTGCGCCGTTGAAGCTGGAGGTCGACCTCTCGTGGCTGCTCATGACCGCCGAGCAGTACACGCCCGGTGACCCGCAGGTCACCGACTACGGGTCGTTGCTCGCGGCCGTCGCCCGGCACCAGGCCGAGATCTTCGACATCGACGTCTACCCCGAACCGCAGGACCGCGCCGCCGCCCTGATGCACCAGCTGATCCGGGTGCCGGCCCTGGAGAAGACCAACGAGCTCTACGCGACCGCCGCCGCCTACGCCTACCTCGTCGCCAGCGGCTGCACCGTCGCCACCACCGCCCGCGAGGTGCGCAGCCTCGCCCGGGCCATCCGGGAGGGGCGGCTCGGCGTGTCCGGGGTCGCCGAACGGCTGGCGGGGTGGGTCGTCGACGAGGCAGAGGGGGAGGGCGTCAGCGGGGCGGAGGACGAGGACGACGACTGACCGGGTGGGGCTCCTGCCCGGTCGCGTCGTCCTCGTCGTCCGTTCCTGAGGGCTCTCGTTGGTGTGGTCGGGGGGTCGGCCGGTCGTCGGGTCGGCCGGTCTGCGGGTCAGTCGCCGGGCCGGTCCGGGGCCGGCTCGGCGATCAGGGCCGTCGCGAACGGGCGGAAGCCCGCCCGGCGGTAGATCCGGGCGACCTCCTCGTCGGCGGCGGACAGGAACACCGTCCGCACGCCGTTCGCCCGCGCGTGCGCGACCAGGGCCGCGGTGACCGCCAGACCCAGCCCGCGCCGCCGCGCGACCGGCAGCGTCCCGACCCCGGCCACCTCGGTGACCGCGCCCACCGGATTGTGCTGGCCCGCGCACAGCGCGGAACCGTCCTCCACCGCGGCGGCCAGCACGGTGGCGCCGTCGGTGATCCGCCGTGCGATCCGCTCCACCGCGCCTTCTGCCGTCAGCTGCCCTGTGGCCTCGGCCAGTTCGGCCGCACCCACGGCGCCCACGCCGGTGCCCGGCTCGGCGAACGCCAGGTGCGGAACGGCGACCGCCGACGCCAGCTCCGGCGCATCCGCGCCCAGGACCTCCACCCGCACCTCCTCCGGCAGCTCGGGCGCCGGGGCCGGCTCGTCCTGCGGGCCCAGCACCAGCAGCGGGTGCTCGTGCACCGCGAGCCCGGCCGCCTCCACCGCGGCCCGCAGCTCCGGACTCCGCTCGGCCACCCACTCGAAGGCCTCCGGCTCGCCCAGCTCCCGCTGGCGGGCCAGCACCCGCAGGACGTCCTCGGCGGTGGTGGCGGGGCCGTCGTGGTCGAGCGTGGGGCGGGCGTAGTAGGGCCAGCCCGCGCCCTCGCGGACGAACAGGGTCAGCGGGCCGAAGTCCTCGGTCCGCGCGGCGCTGCGCGGCACCGCGTCGTAGTAGCGCTCGATCGCGTCGAGGAGGGAGTGGTCGGGGGCATGATCAACAGAAGTCACGGCGTGCATCCAAGCAGGGGCGTCGGCGGCCCGCCACCGCATTGTTCCCGGGCTTCGTGCCGGGGGCGCCGGTGACGGTGTGACGGACGGTGGCGGTGCCTCGTGCCGGGGGTGATGGTGGGCGGCGGCGGTGCTTCGTGCCGGGGGCGGCGAAGGCCGGGGCGGTGCGGGCGCCTGATTGTTGCTGAACGCTTACCGGCTCGCAGCGATCTTGTGCGTATACCGCGTGGCATGCTGATGCCTTTACAGCTCTGCCGAAGGGGGACGGCGGACGTCCGCACTCGGCTTGGCAAGGGGGGAAGACAGGCCCATGAGGCTCTGCTTTCTGGTGGAGGAGCACTACCGGCACGACGGCATGCCGCTCGACGTGGCACGCCAGCTCACCGCATGGGGGCACCGGGTGGACGTGCTGCGCCCCGGGGACTCGCTGATGGCGATATCCGAGGCGATCCGGGCCGGCAGCCACGACGCCTGGGTGCTCAAGACCGTCTCCGGCGGGCCCGGGCTCACCCTGCTGGACGCGGCCGCCGCCGTCGGCCTCACCACCGTCAACGACGTCCGCTCCATCCGCGGCGTCCGCGACAAGGCGCTCGCCTCCGTCATCGCCAGCACCCGCGGCCTGCCCGTCCCCGTCACCTACGCCACCGCCCGCTGGGAACGGCTCGCCGAGATCCCGGCCGCCGAGTACCCGCTCGTCGTCAAGCCCGCCGACGGCAGCTCCGGGCGGGCCGTCCGGCTCGTGCCCAGCCCCGACCACCTCCTCGACCTCGGTCCCGAACTCGCCGACGAGGGGCTGTTGATCGCCCAGCCCTACGTGCCCAACTCCGGCACCGACCTCAAGGTGTACTGCGTCGACGGCGAGCTCTTCGCGACGGAACGTTCCTCCCCGCTCCACCCCGGGCAGGGCGTACGCGAACGGCAGGTCCCGTTGCCCGGGGAGGTCGCGCGGATCGCGGCGCAGGTTGGTGAGGTGTTCGGGCTCGACCTGTACGGCGTCGACGTGCTGCTCGGGCCGGACGGGCCGGTGGTCGTCGACATCAACGACTTCCCGAGCTTCCGCCAGGTGCCGGACGCGGTCGCCAGGGTCGCCCGGGCGGTGCTGCGGCTCGCGCGCAGCGGGACGGCCGTGTCGGCGCCCGCGCCTGCACTGGTGCCGGCGGGCGGTGGCGCGGGGTACGGGCAACTTGGCTTCGGTGGTGGAGAGTTCGGCGGATCCGGCTTTGACGGAGCCGGCTTTGACGGAGCCGGCTTTGACGGGGCCGGCTTGGGTGGGGCTGGCCTGGGCGGGGCGATATGAGGATCGGCCTGATCACCGCCGACCCCGGACACCCGGTGCTCGCGGCGACCGCCGCCCTGCTGGCGGACCGGCACGAGGTGACGATCGTCGACCCTGCTGGACCGGCAGGGCCGGCGCTCGCCGACGTCTATCTGCTCAAGGCCCACACCCGTCGATCCCTTTCACTCGCACAAGAGTTGGAGCGGCGCGGGGCGCCCGTCATCAACTCGGCCGCGGCCACCGAACTCTGCCAGGACCGGGTGCGGATGGCCGAACTCGCGCGCGCGGCCGACCTGCCCTTCGCGGCCACCCGCGACGCCGGGCGGCTCGCCGAACTCGCCGATCCCGCCTACCCGTTCGTCGTCAAGAGTCGGCACAGTCGGCGCCACGACCTGGTCGCCCGGGTCGACGGCCCGGCCCGGTTGCGCGAACTCGTCGCGCGCTGGCCCGACGAGCCCGTCGTCACCCAGCCGTTCGTCCCGGGGACCGGCTGGGACCAGAAGCTGTGGGTGATCGACCGGCAGGTGTTCGCCGCCCGGCGGCGGTCCGAACTCGCCGACAGCGAAGGGGAGTCGGGGCAGGGGCAGGACTGGGAACCGCCCGCCGACCGGGCCGCCCTCGCCCTGCGCGTCGGCGAGGTGTTCGGGCTCGACGTCTACGGCGTCGACCTGCTCGACGGGCCCGCCGAACCCGTCATCGTCGACGTCAACGCCTTCCCCGGCATCCGCGGCCGGCCCGGCGCACCCGAGGCGCTCGCCGCCCTCGCCCTGCGCGTCGCGGCGGAGCGCGGGCGCGGGCGCGCAGGGGCGGGGCCGATAAGCGGGCAGCGGCGGGGCCGATAGGCCGGGCAGCGGGGCCGGGTGGGGTCGGCGGGCCCGGGGCGGGGTCGGCTGGCCGGGCAGGCCGTCGGGGTCGGGCGGGGTCGTTAGGCTGGTTACTCAGGGCCACCGGACCCGCGAAACCCCCGGGCACCCGGGCTGAACGGCGAGAGAAGACGGAACGTTGCTGCAGGACATCGAGCACTACCTGGCCTGCCCCCACTGCGCGCAGGCCCTCACCCGGCACGAGCGCGCCCTGCGCTGCCCCGCCGGCCACAGCTTCGACCTCGCCAAGCAGGGCTACGTCAGCCTCCTCGCCGGCGACGCCCACACCGGCACCGGCGACACCGCCGAGATGGTCGCCGCCCGTGCCGACTTCCTCGCCGCCGGCCACTACCGGCCCATCGCCGACGCCCTCGCCGAGGCCGCCGCGGCCGCCGACCCCGAAGGCCTCGTCGCCGACCTCGGCGCCGGCACCGGCCACTACCTGGCCCACGTCCTCGACGCCCTGCCCGGCCGCGTCGGCGCCGCCCTCGACATCTCCAAGTTCGCGCTGCGCCGCGCCGCCAAGGCCCACCCCCGGATCGGTGCCGTGGTCTGCGACGCCTGGCGGCCGCTGCCGCTGCGCGATGCCTCCGCCGGGCTGATGCTCAACGTCTTCGCCCCGCGCAACGGGCCCGAGATCCGCCGCGTGCTGCTCCCCGGCGCCACCCTGCTGCTGGTCTCGCCCACCGCCCGCCACCTGCGCGAACTCGTCGGCGCGCTGGGCCTGTTGTCGGTCGACGAGGAGAAGCAGCGGCGGATCGACGAGAAGCTCGGCCCCTACCTGACCCCTGCCGGGCAGCGGCAGGTCGAGTTCACCCTGCGGCTCGGCCCGGACGACGTGCGCACCGTCGTCGGCATGGGCCCCAGCGCCTGGCACACCGACCCGGACCGCCTGGCCGCCGCGCTCGCGGAGCTGCCGGACCCGGTCGAGGTGACCGCTTCCGTGACGGTGGCCGCCTACCGGCGCTGAACGTCGGGCGCGCGCGGGGTGTGGCCGCCACGTTGGGATGAATCTGCTGAGCAGGCACGTTTCTGCCGACCGGCCTGCGGCTAACGTCCGACGGGTGAACCGCGACGCCACCCGGCCCGCCGCGCCGGCCCACCCCCGACCGAGCGCCCCGGGGCCCGATCGGACATCCGTAACACGTCCCACCGTCGAGGAGCTCCGGCTCACCTCGTTCAAGTCCTACCGGCGCGCGGTCCTGCCGCTCGCGCCCCTCACCGTCCTGCACGGGCCCGCCGGCGTCGGCAAGTCCAACGCCCTCGACGCGCTGGCCGTGCTCTCCCGGCTCGCCCTCGGAGAGGAGATCGCCGACTCCTTCGACGGACTGCCCGACCGCACCGGCCCCCTGGCCAAACCCGTCCGAGGCGGCCTGACCGGGTGCGTCCCGCACGGGCGCGACGCCGTCATCCTCGGCTGCACCGTCCGCTCCCCGCACGGCCGCATCCGGCTCGACGTCGTCGTCCGCACCGACGGCCCGGTGCGGATCGCCCGCGAATCGCGAACCCGGGCCCGCCGCCCCCGCGGAGACCGGGCTCGTAATCACAAAACCCCGCCCCCGAACCCACCCGGTTTGGGGGCTTGGCGGG
>NZ_JBHWIR010000292.1:0-6022 GCF_042731835.1 Kitasatospora sp. NPDC059817
GGGGGGTCGCGCGCCGCGCTGGGCGCGGGCGGGGGGGGCGGGGGCGGCGCGCCCGGGCGCCCGTCAGCACGGTGCAGCGGTCAGGACCGTCAGAACTGGACGTCGGTGCAGGAGTAGAAGGCGTTTCCGGTGTCGGCGACGTCCCAGACCGCCACCACCACCTGGTGGCCGGTGCGACCGCTGGGGAGGGTCGCGGTGTGGGTGGTGGTGGCGGCGGGCTGGCGGCCGTTGTAGGGGACGGTCAGGAAGGGGGTGAGGTCCAGGCTGGCCCGGGTGATCGGCTGGCTCGCGTCGTAACCGGGCTTGGTGAGGTAGTACCTGAAGTTCGTGGTGGAGTGCCGGGCCTCGATGTACCAGGTGAAGGTGAGCTGCTGGCCCGCCGTCACCCGGGTGGTCGGCCAGGTGCCGTTGCGCGGGTCGTCCAGCGGGGCCCAACGGGCGTCCCCGCCGGCGCAGATGGTGCCGTCGGCCGGGCCCCGGCCGGGGAAGCCCTTCGGGCCCTCGACGCTCTGCGGTTCCCACTGGATGTCGCCGCAGTCCCAGGGCACCCCGCCCGCTCCGCAGAGCGCGGACCGGCTGGGCGGCAGGTTGATGTAGCCGTGCGACTGGGCGGGCAGGGCCAGCACGAGCGGGAGCGCGATCGCGGCTGCGGCCGCGACGGCGAGATGACGTTTGCGCATGGTGCTCCTCCGTGGGGGTGGATGGAGTGTGCGCCCGACGTAGGGCGCGCGCGTGGGGGCGCGGCCGAAGATCGTGGCATGCCTGCGTCAGGTCGGTGCTGACACCGTAGAAGCCCCCGTCCGGGCCGTCAATGGTCTGAACCATTGCCGGGTCATTGCCAGGCCATTGCCGTGCCCCGCGCCCTCGCGCCCCGCAGGTCAGGGAATCAGGACGATCTTGCCGCTGACGGTCCCGGACTCCGCCAGCCGCAGGGCCTCGGCCGCCCGGGCGAGCGGGAGCCGGGCGGCGATCCGGGCGGTGACGTCGCCACGGGCGACGGCGGCGAACACCTGGGCGAGGTCGGACCGGAGGCGGGCGCGGAAACGGTCCCGGCCGAGGGCGCGGCCGGCCCAGATGTTGTAGAAGTGGGCGCGGCGCCCGTTGGGCAGGGTGTTCCAGAGCCAGGTGCGGGCGAGGATCTTCAGCACCGGCCACTGCTTGGAGCCGGTGTCGTCGCGGGTGGAGGCGCTGCCGTAGGCGACGAGCGTGCCGCCGGGGGCGAGCAGGTGCCAGGAGTCGATCACGCTGCGCCCGCCGACGTGGTCGAACACGGCGTCCACCCCGCCGGGCGCCAGCTCCCGGACCCGGGCCGCCACGTCCTCCGTGCGGTAGTCGACCGGGGTCACGCCGAGCTCCCGCAGGGCGTCGTGGTGCCGCGCGGACGCCGTGCCGATCACCTGCACGCCGGCCGCGCGTGCCAGCTGGACCAGGACGGAGCCCACCCCGCCGGAGGCGCCGTGCACCAGGATCCGCTGCCCGGCGCGCACCCGTGCCCGGCGGTGCAGCAGCTGCCAGGCCGTGATGCCGTTGACCACCACGGTCTCCGCCTCGGCCGCGGTGAGGCCGTCCGGGACGGGCACGGCGTCGGCGGCGTCGACCGCCACGTGGCTGGCCCACCCGCCGACCTTCATCAGGGTGGCCACCCGCTGCCCGGCCAGCCCCGGGTCGACGCCCTCGCCGGTGGCCAGCACCCGGCCGACCAGGTCGTAGCCGGGGACGAACGGGAACGGCGGCTGGTCGTAGTACCGGCCGCGGCGCATCTGCTGCTCGGCGAACGAGACGCCGCTCGCCTCCATGGCGATCAGGACCTGCCCCCGGCCGGCCTGCGGCACGGCTCCGTGCCGGATCTCCAGGCCCTCCGGCGCCACGATGCCCGGCAGTACGACCTGGACGAGGCGTTCGGTGTCCATGACGCCCTCCTTCTCGATAGACGTTATTGCCTTCGTTAGAAGTTATAACGGCAGGCGTCGGTGAGAGTCAAGAGGGAGAGTGATAGCCTCTAACGAGATGGTGATGTCATCGTCGTGAGGTCTGGAGGCGGCCATGGGCGCGTCGGATGTGAGGACTCCCCGGGAGCGCTACCGCGCCCAGGTGCAGGAGGAGATCAAGGAGCGCGCCTGGGAGCAGATCGCCACCGCCGGGGCCTCCGCGCTGTCCCTCAACGCCATCGCCAAGCGGATGGGCATGAGCGGCCCGGCCCTCTACCGGTACTTCGCCAGTCGCGACGAGCTGATCACCGAACTCGTCCGGGACGCCTACCGGAGCCTCGCCGACGCCTTCCAGGCCCGGGCCGCCGCGGGTGCCGACCTGGCCGGACTGGCGCAGGCCCTGCGCCGGTGGGCCCTGGACGACCCCCAGCGGTACCTGCTCGTCTACGGCACCCCCGTGCCCGGCTACCGGGCGCCTGAGGACACCACCCGGATCTCCGTCGAGATCATGGCCGTCCTGCTCGACGCCTGCACCGCCGAGCTGTCACCGGCGGAGCAGTCACCGGCCGTGTCGCCGTCCCCGTTCGACGCCCACCTCGCCGAACACCGGGCCTGGGCCGGGGAGCACCCGGCCCCGCCGGCGGTCCTCCACCTCGCCCTCGCCGTCTGGACCAGGCTGCACGGCGTGCTCTCCCTCGAACTCGCCGGCCACTTCACCGGCATGGGATTCGACCCCGCCCAGCTCTACGCCGCCGAGCTCCGCTCGCTCACCGGCCGCTGACGGGCGCGGGCCGGCCGGGCACCGGCCGCGCCTTCACGTGCGCCGACGGGCCCCGAGCGGCCGTCTGGCGCGCCCGGGGCCCGTCGGCGGTCAGGCTCGGAGGTCAGGCGTCGGAGTAGCTGAGGTCACCCACCGTCCAACTGCTCACGTCCTCGATGGCGATCCGGTACATGCCGCCGGTGTGGGGCAGTCCGAAGTCGCCCTGGAGGATCCGCGCCCGGTGCAGGTGCAGGTGCGTCGGCCGTGCGGGCACGCTGGCGGAGGGCGGGGAGAAGAGGGCGGCGAACGGCTTCAAGTGCTGTGAGGTGTGCAGGACTTCCGACACCCGCTCGAACCAGAGGGCCATCGGTGCGAGCCGGCCGGTGATGACCGCTCCGGGGACCACCACGGTCAAGGACATCTGGTTGCTGTGCTCGGACTCCACCATGGCGGCGATGTCAACGAGGAGCTCATCAGAGTTCGACATGCACCCAGACTATTGCGCCGCCGCCGGCTTCGGTGGCGTCGTGCACGGTTCGGTGCAGGCCGGGCGCGTGACCGTGCGCGCGGCCTGTCCTACGGCCTACGCACGGTCCGGCGTCCTGGGGAAGGTCTCGTGGATCTTTCCGGGGCCCGGGCCCTGGTGTCCCGGGAGGGAGCCCCGGGTCAGAGCTTCCACATCTCGGCGTACGGAGGGGTGAGTCGCTCCTGGCGGGAGCCGAAGTCGACGAGGACCGCGATGTCGCTGCCGTCCTCGACGTCGACGACCCGGCCGAGGCCGTGCTTGTCGTGGGTGACCCGGTCGCCCGCGGCGAACCGCTTGCGGGGCACCTCGGCCGGGGCTTTGAAGGGACTGGTGGGCAGGTGGCGCCGGACTGCCGGTGATTTCGTCATCCCGATCAGTATGCTCCGAAAAACCGGGGAGCGGACCCTTCCGGAGGGCCGGAACCCCGCCGGGTGACAGGGCAGGACCAGCCGGCCCCGGCTCGGCGGACCCGCCCGGCCCGAAAAATTTACCTGCCCGACCGGGCCCCGCCGCCGACCTCCCAACTGCCCTGGCGGCGCCACCCGTTGCCGATCCCGTCGGCGGGTGAGCCGCCCCCGTGGGGGAGGGGTCGGAAAGACCGGCTGCGGAACATCCACCGCGACGAGCCAGGGCCTGCTACAGTCGATTTAGTTGCAGTAGTGGTTCCCATGAACTTTGTGTGCGCCTGCTGATGTATTGCAGGCGCATTTTTTGTTTTCCGGCTCTTTCCCCGGCGGGTGCTCATCGCGGCGACTCGACGTCCGCACGGTGCGGACTTCGTACGTCTCTCGAAGGAGATTTTTTTATGGCTACTGGTACCGTGAAGTGGTTCAACGCGGAAAAGGGCTTCGGCTTCATCGAGCAGGAGGACGGCGGCGCTGACGTCTTCGCCCACTACTCGAACATCAACGCCCAGGGCTTCCGTGAGCTGCTCGAGGGCCAGAAGGTCGAGTTCGACGTCACGCAGGGCCAGAAGGGCCCGCAGGCCGAGAACATTCGCCCGCTGTAGTTCTCTGCCACGGCACTCGCCTGGTAGCGAGGGGCCCGCACCGTGCACTACGCCCGGTGCGGGCCCCTCGGCCGTTCCACCCCCCCCATCGCCTCCGGCCGTCCTGGCCGCCAGGCCGCCCCGGCCGTACCGGGCCCTGTGGATCCGCCTTCGGCCGTCGTCCGCCGTCCCGCGCGGGCCGTGTTGCGCCGACCGCGCACCGGCGCCCGCCCACCGGTGGCTGCACCGTCCATGCCTCGCCCGGCCGCATCGTCCGCGCCCCGCCCGGCACATCTTTGGCCCGTTTCTTGTGATCTCCGCGCGCCCGCGCAGCGGAGCCGACCTCGCGACGTGCCGTCCTGAGGAAGGTTCCGTATGAACCGCTCGAACCGCCCGTCGCACCGCAGCCCGCACCGCCGTACCGGAGGCCCGAACCGGGCCCAGGGCCGCTCCTCCCAGCAGGAGTTCGAACTCCCGGCCAGCACCACCCCCGCCCTGCCCGCCGTCGAGTCGTTCGACGAACTGGACATGCCCGCGGCCCTGTTGAAGACGCTGACCCGCCAGGGCGTCACCTCGCCGTTCCCCATCCAGGCCACCACGCTGCCGAACTCGCTGGCCGGCCGTGACGTGCTCGGCCGGGGCCGCACGGGCTCCGGCAAGACCATCGCCTTCGGTCTGGCCGTGCTGGCCCGCACCGCCGCCCGTGCCGCCGGCCGCAAGACCGAGCCGGGCAGCCCGCTGGCCCTGGTGCTGGTCCCCACCCGGGAACTCGCGCAGCAGGTCACCGAGGCGCTCACCCCGTACGCGCACTCGGTGCGGCTGCGGATGGCGACCGTGGTGGGCGGGATGTCGATCGGCCGCCAGTCCCAGGTGCTGCACCGGGGCGCCGAGGTCGTCGTCGCCACCCCGGGCCGGCTGAAGGACCTGATCGAGCGCGGCCACTGCCGACTGGACGACGTCGACATCGCAGTCCTGGACGAGGCCGACCAGATGGCCGACCTCGGCTTCCTGCCGCAGGTCACCGAGCTCCTCGAACAGGTCGCCGAAGGCTGCCAGACGCTGCTCTTCTCCGCGACCCTGGACCGCAACGTCGACCGCCTGGTGCGCCGCTTCCTCAAGGACCCGGTCACCCACTCGGTGGATCCGTCGGCCGGAGCGGTGACCACCATGGAGCACCACGTGCTGCATGTGCAGAACCACGACAAGAACACCCTGATCGTCCGCATCGCGGCCCGGGACGGCGGGGTGATCATGTTCACCGACACCCGGGACCGGGCCGACGCGCTGGTCGAGGACCTGCTCGCCAACGGGGTGAAGGCCGCGGCCCTGCACGGCGGCAAGTCCCAGCCCCAGCGCACCCGAACCCTGGAGCAGTTCCGCACCGGCCAGGTCACCGCGCTGATCGCCACCAACGTCGCCGCGCGGGGGATCCACGTGGACGGCCTCGACCTGGTCGTCAACCTGGACCCGCCGGTCGACCACAAGGACTACCTCCACCGGGGCGGCCGCACCGCCCGGGCCGGCGAGTCCGGCACCGTCGTCACCCTCGTCCTGCCCAGCCAGCGCCGCCAGATGGCCCGGCTGGCGGCCACCGCCGGGATCGCCCCCACGGCCACCCGCGTCCACTCCGACGACGACGAACTCGCCCGGCTCACCGGCGCCCGCGTCCCGACCGGCATCCCCGTGACGATCCCCGACCCGGTCGTCGAGCGTCCCCGCCGCTCCGTTCGGGGCGCCGTCGGTGGTGGCCGCCGCCGTCCTGCCGGCGCTGCCGCCGCCCGTCATCCGCGCTCCGTGAAGTCCGCCGCGCGGTCCTGACC
>NZ_JBHWIR010000293.1:0-5969 GCF_042731835.1 Kitasatospora sp. NPDC059817
GGGTCATCCGGCCCTTCCGGGCCTTCCGGGCCTTCCGGGCCGTCTGGTCCATCTGGTCCGTCAGGGCCGTCTGGTCCGTCCTCCGGCGGCGGTCGGGGGCCGCACACGCCGTGGTGGCGCTCCGGGCGGGGGCTCGCGTTGGCCGCCGGCACGCTGGCGGTGGCCGTGGTGGCCACCGTGCTGATCGTGAACAGCCAGGGCGGCGGTCACCACGACACCCTGCCGGCCGCCAACGAGGTGGCCCTCCAGGCCCCGGCCGACCCGGGGCCGGACCCGTTCACCCCATCGGTGGAAACCCAGGGGGTGAGCGCCCCCGCCCCCGCCCAGGAGCCGCAGTCCGGGCCGGCACCGCAGTCCGCCCAGGCACCGCAGTCCGGGCCGGGCGGCCGGTCCACGGCCGCCTCCCCGGCGGTGATCCACAGCGTCGAGGGCAGCTCCGCCGGGCTGTACGGCGGGACGATGACCAAGCCCAGCTGCGACACCGAGCGCCTGATCGGGATGGTCTCCAGCGGGGACTCCGGCCGCGCCTGGGCCTCCGCCGCGGGCGTCCAGCAGTCCGAGATCCCGTCCTACCTGCGCTCGCTGACCTCGGCCTATCTGCGGGTGGACACCCGGGTCACCAACCACAACTACAAGAGCGGCGCCGTCGCCGAGTACCAGTCCGCGCTCCAGGCCGGCACCGCCGTCCTGGTGGACTCCCAGGGCGTGCCCCGGGTGCGCTGCTCCTGCGGCAACCCGCTGAAGCCGCCGGTGCTGGTGAGCGACGCCAAGTACACCGGGAAGGCATGGGCCGGCTTCCACCCGACCACGCTGGTCGTCGTGGTGCCCGCGCCGCAGCCGGTGACCGAGATCATCCTGGTGAACATCGAGACGGGCGGCTGGTTCTCCCGCCTGACCGGGCGGATCGACGTGGTCGACCGGAACGTCGGACCGCCCAAGGGGCCGCTGGCGCCGGGCGTCCCGCCGCCGGGGAAGATGACGCCCACCACGCCGGCGGGCACGGCCTCGACGTCGCACTCGACCTCCGCCTCGTCCTCCGGGGCCACCTCCGGGGCCACCTCCGGGTCCGGCTCGGCGACGACCTCGGGTTCGACCTCGTCCGGGGCTACGTCCTCGGGGGCCACGTCCTCCGGAGCGACCTCGTCCGGGGCGACGTCCTCGGGCACCCCGACCGGGACGACCAAGACGACCGGCACCTCGTCCGCGTCCACCGGCTCCTCGACCGGGTCCTCGACCGGCTCGTCCACGGGGTCGTCCGCAGGCTCCTCGACGGGGTCGTCCACGGGTTCATCCACGGGTTCGTCCACCACCAAGACGCCGACCCAGACCCCGACCCAGACGCCGAGCACCAAGGCCCCGGCAACCACGACCGGTTCCACCACGACGAACACCACCAACGGCACGGCCCCCGGCACCACCGCGACGGCCACCGAACCCCCGAAGACCGCGACGGCCGGGAGCGCCACCCCCAGCTGATCCGCCCGACTCCCCCGCACCACCCGCCGCCACCGGCCGCCCGTCCGCCGGTGGCGGCGGCGCGTCTCAGGGCAGCAGCACCTCGGCGTCCTCGGGCCCCAGCACCCGGCCGCCGGCCGCGCGGACCTCCATCGCCTCGATCGGCGTGCCCGTCCCGCGTTCCACCAGCCGGGCGCGCGGCTCGCCCTCCGCGAAGAACCACTGGTCGCCCCACTGCCGCAGCGCGGTGATCACGGGGAAGAGGGCGCGCCCCTTCTCGGTCAGCACGTACTCCTGGTACGGGCTGCCGTCGGCGGCCGGCGCGAGCTCGAACACCCCGTTGGCGACCAGGTTGGTGAGGCGGGCCGAGAGGATGTTCCTGGCGAGGCCCAGGTTCTTCTGAAACTGCCCGAAGCGGCGCAGCCCGTCGAAGGCGTCGCGCACGATCAGCAGCGTCCAGCCGTCGCCGACGACGTCGAGCGGGCGGGCGACCGGGCAGGTCGACTCCTCGTGCGTGGTGCGCTTCGGCACTTCTCCCACCTTCCACCGGTCGGCGCCCAGCCTAGCGGCGAGTCGCGTGGTTGCTTATTAAAACCACAGTATGCCAGGGTGGCGTGGTAGCACTTTGAAACCAGTCCGGCCGTGTCCGCCACCAGGAAGCCCCGCCCATGACCTCGCCCACCCGCGCCACCGCCACCACCACCGCCGAAGCGCCCCCACGCGGCCTGCCACCCGCCGCCGCCTGGCTCCTCTCCGTCGCCTGCGGCCTCGCCGTCGCCAACGTCTACTACTCACAGCCCCTGCTCGACCTCATCGCCGCGGACTACGGCATCGACCCGGCCACCATCGGGCTCGTCGGCACCCTCACCCAGACGGGCTACGCACTCGGCCTGCTGCTGCTCGTCCCGCTCGGCGACCACGTCAACCGCCGCACCCTCACCACCGCCCAGCTCGGGCTCTCCGTGCTCGCCCTCGCCGCCGTCGCGCTCGCCCCCTCCGCGCCGCTGATGCTCGCCGCGATGGCCGCCGTCGGAGTCCTCGCGGTGGTCGCCCAGGTCGTCGTCGCGTACGCGGCCTCGCTCGCCGCGCCAGCCGACCGGGGCCGGGTGGTCGGTACCGTCACCAGCGGCATCGTGGTCGGCATCCTGCTCGCCCGCACCGTCGCCGGCACCATCGGCGACCTGGCCGGCTGGCGCGCCGTCTACGTGGTGTCCGCCGTCGCCACCGGCGCGATGGCAATCGCCGTCGCGGTCGTCCTCCCGGCCGAACGTCACCGCCCGTCGGCACCGACCTCGCAGACCTCGCAGACCAGGCAGACCAGGCAGACCGCACGGATCAGCTACCCCCGGCTGATCGGCTCGGTGTTCACCCTCTTCGCCGAGGAGCCCGTGCTCCGCGCCCGGGCGGTCCTCGCGCTGCTCACCTTCACCTCCATCACCGTCCTGCTCACCCCGATGGTGCTCCCGCTCGCCGCCCCGCCGTTCAACCTCAGCCACACCCAGATCGGGCTGTTCGGCCTGGCCGGCGCCGCCGGAGCCCTGGGTGCCGGCCGCGCGGGCCGCCAGGCCGACCGCGGCCGGGCCGAACGCACCGCCGGCATCGGCCTGTTGGCCATGCTCGCCGCCTGGATCCCGGCGGCCCTGCTGCCGCACTCGGTGTGGTGGCTGGTGCTCGCCATGGTGGTGATCGACTACGGCCTGCAGTCCGTGCACGTGGTCAACCAGCACCTGCTGTACCAGGTCCGCCCCGAGGCGCAGAGCCGGCTCACCGCCGGGTACATGCTCCTCTACTCCGCCGGCTGCGCGGCGGGCGCGATCGGCTCCACCGTCGTCTACGAGCACTGGGGCTGGACGGCCGTCTGCCTCCTCGGCGCGGCCACCAGTCTGGCCGCACTGCTCTACTGGCTTGCCAGGAAGCAGAATTGACGAAGCCTCGGAACGGCTCCTCGCCCTGATCCGGCGGCGTCCGCGCCAGGCCGTCGGCGAGGTCCACCGCCGTGTCGCTCTCGAAGGGGGCGGCGCCCCGGCCACCGACGGCGCGTCACGGGGCGGGTATCGTCCGGGCCATGAAGGCAGTGTTACGCCGGGTGTGGTCCCTTCCGTTGGCGGGCGCGGTGGTCTCGCTGCTGGTGCTCTGCTGGAGCCTGTTCGCCGCGTCCGCGCAGTGGCGGGCCGCGAGCCGGATAGACGCCGCGCCGCTGCGGGTCGACGGGACGGTCAGCGCCGTGGCCCTGCGCAAGGGCGGCTGGCTCTACACCATCACCTACCGGGCGGGGGATCGCGACTACCGCACGTCGGCGCTCGGCCTCAAACGGGTCGAGAAGCCGCACGTCGGGATGACCGTCCCCCTGGAGGCGGCGGCGGACGACCCGGCCACCGTGCGCGTGGCCGGCGACCACTACCCCAACGACGACATGCCCGCGACCTACGTGCTGGCCGCGGTGGGCGCCACGGCGGTCCTGCTGTGGCTGGTCGGCCTGCTCGTCCAGCGCGCCCGGGGCCGGACTCCCCTCCCGTGACGCCCGTTCGGCCGCCGGGCCGGTTCGCCCACCGCCTCGTGGGTGCGGCCGCGCGGCGCCCGCCGCCCCCGTCAGTCCACGCAGGGGATGCCGCCGGCCTTGACGGCGGGGCCCTGCATGGGGAGGCCGGCGGCGGGGTCGGTGGCCGCGTCGCCCGGCCCGGTGGTGGCGGCGGCGGAGGGGCTGGGGGTGCGGGTGACGGCGAGGGTGACGACGATGTGGCCGGGGGCGACGACGGCGGCCGCGGTGGCGGTGACGCCGTAGCGGGTGGCGAGCTGCTGGGCGTCGGCCTTGGCGCCGCTGCCGTAGGTGACGGTGGTGGCCCTGGTCCTGGCGGCGGCGTCGCCGATCCTCCCCGGCTGGTAGCCGAGTTCGGCGAGGGCCTTGGACTCGGTGGCGGCCGCGCCGGCGCCCGCGACGGCGTTGACGTCCACGACGGCCCTGGTCGCGGTCGGGGAGGCGGCGGACGGCGAGGGGGTGGCGGTCTCGGCGGCCGTCTCGGTGGGCGCGGGGACGGCCTGGACGGGGGCCGGCTCGCGGTTGAACAGCTGCCGGACGATCTTCTTGATCAGCTCCGGGTTGACGGTGTTGACCTCCTGGCCGCCGACGGTCTTGAACCCGGTGATCGGCAGGGTGTTGAACTCGACGTTCCCGCCGGTGAGGTTGGGCGCCTGCTGGGCGAAGTCGAGGATGTTCCACTCGTTGTCGATGACGACGTCCTTCTTCACCACTCCGAACAGCTTCTGCATCTGCCCGAAGTCGTTGAGGATGCCCTGCTGCTTGAGCCGGTACTCGACGGAGGAGATGAACGCCTGCTGCCGGTGTGTGCGGTCGAGGTCGCCGTTGGCGAGGTGGTGGCGCTGGCGGACGAAGGAGAGGGCCTGGGCGGCGTTGAGGGAGCTGATGCCGGCGGGGAGCTTGAGGCCGGTGCCACCGCCCTCGTGGGCGGCGGTGCGGGCGGTGATCGGGTCGTCGACGGGGTGGTTGAGGCAGACCTGGATCGGCTCGACGGCCTTGGCGATGTCGTAGAAGCCGATCAGGTTGACCTCGGCGAAGTGGTCGATCGGGACGTCGAGGAAGCCCTGCACGGTCTGGATGGTGGCGGAGCGTCCGGCTTCGCGGCTCTGCCGCTCCAGGTCGGCCTTGGAGAGCCCCTTGCCGGCGAGTTTCTGCTCGGCGGCCACCTTGGCGATGCCGTAGGCCTCCTTGATCTTGTGCATCTTGCCGTCGGCGCCGAGGGTCTGCACGTAGTCGTCGCGCGGGACGGACAGCGCGGTGACCTTGCCGCCGTTGGCCGGGATGTGCAGGACGATCAGGGCGTTGGTGTTGTAGCCGCCGATCTCGCTCGACCCGGCGTGCAGTTCGTCCTCGACGAACTGCTTGGGCAGGTCGTTGCCGTCCATGTCCTTGCGGCTGTCGAGGCCGATCAGCAGCAGGTTGACGGACTTGTCGAGGTGGGGCGGGGCGTTCTTCTTGGCCTCGCTCAGCGCGGTGGACTTGGTCATGCCGTCGTCGAGGCTGCGGTACTCGTACCAGGTGAAGCCGCTGGCGCCGAGGACGGCGATGGAGACGGTGCAGGCGAGCGTGCGCCCGGCGACGGTCAGCGGGGCGGGGCCGCGGCGCGGGGCGCGGCCGCGCGGGCGGAGGCGGGCGGCGCGTTCAGCCACGACGGCTCCTTCCGGCCGGGGTGCCCGCCCTGCGGAGCCGTCGGCGGTCGAGCGCGATGCGGACCGCGACGACCAGCAGCGCGACCCCCACCGCCGCCGCCATCACCGGGAACGCCCCCACCACCCACCGCAGCGCGCCGGTGCCGAGCTGCTTGCCCTGGTACGCGTCCCGGTTCGCCAGGTACTCGATGCCGGCGGCGCCGAGCAGCACCACGAGCGGGGCCGCGGTGACGACCCACCAGCGGCCGGCCCGGCTGCACAGCGCCGCCGCGGCACCCGTCCCGCCGACCGCACCGACCGCGAAGAGCACGCCGACCCCGGGGCCCCCG
>NZ_JBHWIR010000294.1:0-5963 GCF_042731835.1 Kitasatospora sp. NPDC059817
AGCTGGTGGTGGACGCCTGGGGGCCGTCCGAGCTCTGAGGCCGGTCGCGGCGGGCCGCCGGGGCGGGGGCCGCCCCGGGCGTTCCGGCGACCCCCGCGCTCTTGGGGGGCCCGGGGGGGGGGCGCGGGCGCGGGCGGGGGCGGGCTCGAAAACAGGCTCTGCGCTTCGCAAACCTGTCCGGCGCGGGCAGTTGGATCACGTGAACCTCCCCGTGCCCCTTTCACCCCACGTGATCGGACGCACACTGTTGCAAACGCCGTCAACTGGGCATGAGGATGAGTGGTCAGAACGTGGGGGCCACCCGGCCGGCGGGGGATCCGGAGGCGGGGGCCCGGATTCGAGGGCGGGGGCATGTGTTGATGGACGGTCAGTCGCGATTCCCGCGGCAGCGGACGAGTTCGGGTGACGCCTACCGGTCCGGGCCCGCCCCGGGCGCAGCCGGCGGCACCGGGACGACCCTGCCGGGCACCTCGGCCCCCGGCTGCGCCCTGCACCGCCGGCTGCACCTGACGCTCGACCCGGCCGACCTGGTCGCGGTCGGCTCGGTCCGCCGGCGGCTGCGGACGGCGCTCAGCCACTGGGGGGTGCCGGAGCTGTCGGACACCGCCGAACTGCTCTCCTCCGAGCTGGTGACCAACGCGCTGCTGCACACCGGCAAGGGCGCGGTGTTCGACGCGGTGCTCGGGTCGGACCACCGGCTGCGGATCGAGGTGCAGGACGGCACGACCCGGCTGCCCGGCCGGCGCCGCGATCCGGACGCCGAGTACGCGACTTCGGGGCGCGGCCTGCTGCTGGTGGAGTCGCTCGCGGACGCGTGGGGCGTGCAGCTGCGGGGCGACGGCAAGGTCACCTGGTTCGAGCTCGCCCTGCCCTGAGCCCGGCCGCTCCCGGGGCGCGGGGCACGGGCTCGGGGCGCGGGCACAGGGCGCACGGGGCGCTCGGGGGCGCGGGGCGGGCGGGGCGCGCGGCCCGTCGCACCGTTCGCCGTCGATTCATTCGCCTTCGAAGCATGCCCAGAACAGAAGGCGGAACGGAAGATTTCCGGCCCGTTGCCATTGCCGCTCGGCCCAACATTGGACAGGATGGTGGGAATGTGTGTCCACGTGCGGGAAGCAGCGGGGAGACCGAACCTCGACCGACCCCGCCCGTCGACACCGTCCGATCCAGCACCACCCATCACACCGCCACGCGGCCCGGCCGGACGGTCGGCGCGGTCCGCCACGGCAGCGGCAGGAGCAGCATGCCCACTGAGCCCGAGTCGCCGGGGCCGGCGCTTCCACCCGGTGTGCCCACCGCCGAACCGCAGCAGGCAGCCTCCGCCCGCACCACCGGTCCGAACCCCGCCGGTCCCGGTCCCGTGACGGTCGACCAGCCCTCCACCGGCCCCAATGCGACCGGGCCGGGCCGGGCGAAGCCGCCCGCGCAGGCGGTGCGCCGGCCCGTGCCGCGCCCGGCGCCCGCGCTCGCCGCCGGACGGCTGGCGACGGTGCTCCCCGGCAGCCTGCCGCCCGCCTCCGCGGACACCATGCCGGACTGGCTGGAGCCCGCGATGGCCGCCAACGGCATCGGCTCCTTCGACTGGGACATCCGCCGCGACGTCCTGGAGGGCGACCACCGGGCCTGCGCGATCATCGGCCTGGACAGCATGGACCAGGGCCGCTTCGACCGCACCGCCGGTTCCTTCCTGGCCCTGCTGCACCCCGAGGACGCGCCGGTGGTGCGCCGCCGGGTCGAGCGCGCGGTGGCCGAACTGGGCCAGTGCGGCGCCTACTACCGCACCGTCGGGCCCAACGGCACCATGCGCGCGGTGCGCTTCCGCGGCCGGGTGCTCGCGGACGCCTTCGGCCGGGCCTCGCGGATGGTGGGCTTCGTCTGGGACGCCACCGTCGAACTGCACAAGCGCGACCGCGCCGACCGGATGGCCCTGCTGCGCGAGGAGCGCTCCCGGTTCATCAAGGAGGCGGCCCGCGCCCTCTCCGAAGCCGTCACCGTCCGCGACGTGGCCCGGGTGTTCACCGGGCTGCCGCTGCCCGGCCTGCCGCCGGACGGCCTGGTGCTGGCCTCCTTCGAGGCCGGCCGGGCGCAGGTGCTCGGCGCCTCCGGCTACCGGACCGAGGCGCTGGCGGTCTGGGACCGCACGGTGCTGCCGGCCGGGCACCCGGCCGCCGAGGCGGTGCGCCACCGGGCGCCGGTGTTCATCCCGACCCGCGAGGAGTTCCGCGCGTCCTACCCCGACGTCTGGGAGCCGACCAGCCGTACCGGGCGCGGCTCCTGGGCGTTCCTGCCGCTGGTGGCCAGCGGGCGGGCGATCGGCGTCTGCGTGGTCAGCTTCGACGACGAGCGCGAGCTGGACGCCGACGAGCGCACCCTGCTGTCGACCCTGGGCGGGCTGGTCGCCCAGTCCCTGGCCCGGGCCCGGCTGCACGACGCCGAGCACGAGCTGGCGGCCGGCCTCCAGCGGGTGATGCTGCCGCGCACCGTGCCGTCGGTGCCGGGGGTGACGACCGCCGTGCGCTACCTGGCGGCCGGCTCCGGCCTGCAGATCGGCGGCGACTGGTACGACGTGGTGCCGCTGCCGGGCGGGCACGTCGGCCTGGTGATCGGGGACGTCCAGGGCCACGACGTGCACGCCGCCGGGATCATGGGCCAGCTGCGGATCGCGCTGCGCGCCTACGCGGCCGAGGGGCACCCGCCGGCCGCGGTGATGGCCCGCGCCTCCCGCTTCCTCGCCGACCTGGACACCGACCACTTCGCGACCTGCGCCTACGCCGAGGTCAACGTGGACTACGGCGTGGTCTACGCCGTCCGGGCCGGCCACCTCGACCCGGTGGTGCGCCGGGCGGACGGCACCGCCGCCGTGGTGCCGGTGGCCGGCGGGCTGCCGCTGGGCATCGACCCGGACCAGGAGTACCGGGTCACCCGGTTCAGCCTGGACCCGGGCGAGACGGTGCTGCTCTGTACCGACGGCCTGGTCGAGGCGCGCGGCATGGACCTGGACGAGGGCATCGCCCGGCTCACCCGGGCGCTCGCCCGCCCGCTGCCGCGCGCCGAGGAGGCGGCCCGCGACCCGCTGGAGGACCTGGCCGACCGGATCGCCTCCCAGGCCGCCGACTCCAGCGAGCGCGAGGACGACATAGCGCTGCTGCTCCTGCGCTGGGACGGTCCGGCCGGCGGCCTGGCCGCCCAGCAGCTGCGCCGCCGGATCGGCCAGGCCGACCTGGCGCGGATCTCCGAGGTCCGGGCGGAGCTGCGCGACGCGCTGCGCCGCTGGGGCGTCGCCGAGTTCATCGACACCGCCGAACTGCTCTCCTCCGAACTGGTCACCAACGCCATCCGGCACACCGACCGGGACGCCATGTTCACCGCCCGGCTCTACCGGGAGCCGGCCTCGGACGGCGGCCGGGCCCGGCTGCGGGTCGAGGTGGAGGACGAGTCGGACCTGTGGCCGACCCGCCGGACCCCGGGGGAGCAGGCCTCCTCCGGGCGCGGGCTGATGCTCGTCGAGGCGCTGGCGGACGCCTGGGGCGTGGAGCCGCGCGGGTCCGGCAAGCGGATGTGGTTCGAGCTCAGCGGCACGCCCGCGGCCTAGATCCGGCTACCCGAACTGCTGCTCCAGGTCCTTCAGTTTGCGCTCCAGCGAGTCCAGCCGCGGCAGCGTCACGGTGTCCTCGTCGATGGTCAGGTCGATGGTGCGCCGCTCCGGGCGGGCGGGCAGGCCCGGCTGGGCCACCGTGCCCTCGGCGGGCACCACCGCGCCCTCGGCGGCCTCGACCTCGCGCGGCCCGGCGGGCCGCTCCGCCGCGGGCCCGCCGGCTATGGCGGGTTCCGAGCCGGACTCCAACTGCCGTGCGGCGCCGCCGCGTCCGCGCCAGGCGCTGTTGCTGCGGCTGATCGCCCGGATCTCCGCCCGCTCGCGGCGGCCGGCGAGCCTGCGGCGCTCCCGCTCCACGGTCCTCTCCCGTTTGTCCTCGCGGACCTCGTCCACCGCCTCGTCGAGGCTGCGGACGCCTTCCAGGAGCATCAGCGACCAGGCCGCGTAGGTCTCGCGCGGGGCGCGCAGCCAGCGCACGATGCGGATCTGCGGCAGCGGGCGGGGGACGAGCCCCTGCTCGCGCAGCGCGGCCCGGCGGGTCTGCTTGAGCGCCCGGTCGAACAGGATGGCCGCCGAGAGGGACATGCCGGAGAAGAACTGCGGGGCGCCTGCGTGGCCGAAGCCGCGCGGGGCGTGCACCCAGTTGAACCAGGCCGAGGCGCCGGCGAACAGCCAGACCAGCAGCCGGGAGCCGAGCGCGGCGTCGCCGTGGCTGGCCTCGCGCACGGCGAGCACCGAGCAGAACATCGCGGCGCCGTCGAGGCCGAACGGCACGAGGTACTCCCAGCCGCCGGACAGTCCGAGGTTCTGCACCCCGAAGCCGACCAGCCCGTGGAAGGACAGCGCGGCGGCGACACCCGCGCAGCAGAACAGCAGCGTGTACGAGGCGCCGCCGTACAGGGATTCCTTGCGGCGGCGCCGTTCCTCGGAACGCTCCCAGGAATCCGGCCCTCCGGCGGCGGCGGATCCCCGGCTCCGGACCAGGGCCACCAGGAGCGCGCTGACCAGCAGCCCCGCACCTCCGGTGACGGCCCAGCCAAGCGGTATGTCGGACAATTTCATCGCCGGAACCAGCCTCGCTTTCCTGCGTCGCGTTCCTGCGTCGTGATGGCGGGGACCATCATGGCGGATGCTCGGCGGGGGAATGGCCGATTCGGTGCCAATGCGCTGAGTAGAGGGATTTCTGACCCCGCGACAATCGCATTTTCTTATGCATTTGAAGCGGGCTATTCCCGGAATTCCGGGCTTTCCGGATCCGGCTTCGCACGTGTTTTCGTCAACCCTGCATGACGCGGGGGCAGCCGCCGCAGATGTCCTCCGGTTGGGCGGTATACACGAGGCAGCAGCTGGCCCGGGCCCGGTCGGTGCCCGAAGCATCCCCGCACCCGGGCGCCGGCGCGGCGAAACCGGCACCCGGGGTGAAGGGGGACGGGGCCGGAGCGGGGCCGCCGGTCACGCCGGGCGCGCACGCCGGTGCCGCCGCCGCGCCGCCCGCCTGCGGGGGCTCCAGCAGCGCGGACAGCTCGGCGCGCGCCCGCTCCTGCTCCCCGAGCAGCCCGCCGGCGTACCAGAGCCCCTCCACCGCCGCGTCCGTGGCCATCGCCCACAGCACCCGCGGCCCGCGCCGCACCTCGGGCCGGAAGGCGGCCAGCACCGGTTCCAGGAACCCGCCCAGCGCGCACCGCAGTTCGGCGGCCAACGCGTTCCCGTCCGGCACCGTACGGGCCTGCGGCACGCCGGCCGCCGGGTCGTCCGGCAGGCAGGCGAACGCCTCCGGGCGGACCGTCAGCTCCACCCGGTCGGTGCCGCGGCGCACCGAGACGTCCTCCGGGCCGAGCAGCGGGACCCGGCGCTCCAGGAACCACGGCAGCGTGAACAGCAGCGAGAGCGGCCACACGACGCGGTGCAGGCCGAAGCCGGCCGCCACGTCCGGGCGCAGCGGCCGCCCGTAGCGGGCCAGGCCCTGCCGGGCGTCGTGGGCGATCAGCTCGCGGACCGCCTCGGGCCGGGTGGTCAGGTCGGCGGCGGGGATCCAGCCGTCGCCGCGGCGGGGCGGGGCGCAGCGCACCCGCAGGACGGGGGCGAGCGCGGTGAGCCGGTGGTACGAGGTCGCGCCGGGGGCGGTGGCGGCCGGCACGGGGGTGAGGGCGTGCGCCTCGGTGGTGCGGGGGGCGCACGGCGTGGGGCCGGGCCGGGTGCTGCTCGCGGTCATGGGCGGGCCCCATCGGGTCGACCGGGGACCGCCCATGGACCGCCCGGCGGTGGCCCGGGGGGGGGGGGGGCCCCCCCCGCGGCGCCCCGGCGATAGGGGCCGGCCGCCTCCCGGGGTGGGCCGGCGGGCGCACCCACGGGGAGGGCCGGGCCGCCCCCC
>NZ_JBHWIR010000295.1:0-2895 GCF_042731835.1 Kitasatospora sp. NPDC059817
AGGTAGTGTGCCACCTCGCCGCACAGGTCCTCCGGTGTCGGCACGTGCCAGTGTCCGCTTCCCGCTGTGGCGTTGAACAGCAGCCCGTCGCACCAGCGGATCAGCCGTCGGGCGTCGGCCGCCGGGTCGGCCGAGCCGCTCTGCGCCAGCAGGGCGGCAGCGGTGTCGGTGAAGCGCGCGCCCAGCCGGTCGTAGCCGGCGCGCAGTTCGGGCCGGCGGGTGGCTTCCAGGGCGAGTTCGAGGCGGGCCAGGGTGAGCCTGCGCCCGGTGGTGAGCGCGCCGTACAGCAGCTCGGCCACTCCCTGGGTGAGCAGGTGGCGCGGGCAGCAGTCCGGCTGGGGCCCGCCGGCCATGAGCGGGTGGCCTCCGGTCTCGCGTTCGACGATGCGGGTGAGGGCGAGGTCGAGCAGGGCGGCCCTGGTCCGGGCGAGGTTCGAAGTCGAGCCGGCGGGCAGTCCGGCCTCCTCGTCCACGGCGCGGTGGGTCAGCCCGCGCAGGCCGCGCTCGGCGATCAGGGCGATGGCGGCGTCGGCGATCAGCGTCGGGCGCGGCGGTGTCATGGATCCGGTCCTGGCCTCTCTCTTCAGGGGGTCCCGACCCGGGGCGGGCCCGAACCCCCTTCACGCCAACACTATCCCATCCCAACTACAGGTGTAGTACGGTGCGGGACATGGTCACTACAGCCGTAGTTCCGGGAGAGGAGTTCACTCATGGGCGCGTACCAGGCGATCGTCATCGGCGGCGGCATCGGCGGACTCTCCGCCGCCCTCGCCCTCCACCGCCAGGGCATCCCCGTGACCGTCCACGAGCGCGCCGCCTCGCTCGAACCCGTCGGCGCCGGACTCGCCCTCGCCCCCAACGCCCTGCGCGCCCTCGACCGGCTCGGCATCGGCGAACGCCTGCGCGCCCTCGCCACCCCCCATCCCGCCGTCGGCCTGCGCCACCCCTCCGGACGCTGGCTCGCCCGTACCGACACCGCCACCTTCGAGGCCTGCTTCGGCGACACGATCGCCGCCGTCGCCCGCGCCGACGTCATCGCCGCCCTGGTCGACACCCTTCCGGACGGCACCGTCCGCACCAACTCGCCCGCCGCCCTCGTCACCCCCGGAGGCACCACCGGAAGCGCCACCGGGGGCACCCCAGGAAGCACCACCGGACCAGCCGTCGTCCGGACCCCCGACGGGGAGCGGCCCGCCGCCCTGGTGGTCGCCGCCGACGGCCTCCGCTCCGCCACCCGCGCGCTGCTCTTCCCCCGGCACCCCGGCCCCCGCTACAGCGGCTTCACCACCTGGCGCACCGTCGTGTCCCCCACCCGCCGGCCGGATGCCGTGGGCGAGGTCTGGGGACGCGGACAGCTCGCCGGCGTCGTCCCGCTCGCCGACGGCCGGGTCTACGTGTACGGCGCCGCCCTCGCCCCGGCCGGCGCCCGCGCCGCCGACGGCGACGAGAAGGCCGAACTCCTGCGCAGGTTCGGCACCTGGTGCGCGCCCGTACCCCAACTCCTCGCGCTCGCGGAACCCGAGCGCGTCCTGCGCCACGACGTCTGGGACCTCGCCGACCCCCTGCCCACCTACCACCAGGGCCGGGTCGCCCTCCTCGGCGACGCCGCCCACGCCATGTGCCCCTTCCAGGGCCAGGGCGCCTGCCAGGCCATCGAGGACGCCGTCGTCCTCGCCTCCGCCCTGACCCCCGGCGCGGACCCGGCCACCACGCTCCCCGCCTACACCGCCGCACGCCTCCCGCGCACCACCGCCATCGTCACCGGCTCCCGCCGTACCGGCGGCCTCGTCGCCCTCCGCACCCCCGCCGCCACCCGCCTGCGCGATGCCGCCCTCACCCTCGCCGGCCTCCTCCCGGCCCGCACCCTGCTCAACCGCTCCGCCCGGACGTACAACTGGCAGCCCCCGGCCCTCGACGCAACCGCCTGAGCACGGACTGCCCGCCACTCGCCCGGGACCAGCCGGCGGGCTGGATGCCGAGGCGGCCGGCATGCGGGGCGAAGTGCGCGGGCGCGGCCTTGCCCGCGAGTTCGGGGACCACGACGATCCGCCCGAGGCCTTCGACCGGATGCGCGGGATCGCCGTGCAGGCGATCGCTCCGACGATGGCCGGGCGGGCCGGTAGAGCGGCCAGGCGCGCTCCGCGGGTGACGCAGGTCATAGGAACCCGCGCGGGCGGGGCACCAGATAGGGGGCGTGGACTCTTCAGATCGAGATGTGCGCGCGAGGGCGCGGGCCGGTGACCGGGACGCGTTCGGCCGGCTCTTCGACACGTATGCGCGCGCGGTGTACAACCACGTGTTCCGGCTCACCGGGGACTGGTCGACGGCGGAGGACGTGATGTCGTTGACGTTCCTGGAAGCCTGGCGCCGGCACGACCGGGTCGAGGCGGAGGGCGGGTCGCTGCGGCCCTGGCTGCTGGGCATCGCCACGAAGCTGGTCAGCAACCAGCGCCGGGCCGCCCGGCGGCACTGGCAGGTACTGGCGCAGCTCCCGCCGGCCCGCGAGGACGTTCCCGACTTCGCGCAGGAGGTGGCCGGGCGGATCGACGACGCGGCGCGGATCGCGGTCCTGCACCAGTCGCTGGCGCGGTTGCGCCGCCCGGACCGTGAGGTGCTGGCCCTGTGCGTGTGGGCGGGCCTGGACTACCAGGAGGCCGCCGAGGCCCTGGGCGTACCGGTGGGCACCGTACGCTCACGCCTGTCCCGGGCCCGGGCCCGGCTGCACCGTCTCGCCGAGACGGCCCAGCGCCGGGCGCAGCGGAAAAAAGTGGAACCCGGCCGTGGCCGGAACCAGATCCAGGGTGGGTCCGCGAGTGCGGCCCCCCCCAACCACTAAGTAAACCACAGAACCCCCCACAGCCGCCCCAACCCCTCCCGCCCCCCACAAAACACCGG
>NZ_JBHWIR010000295.1:2905-3955 GCF_042731835.1 Kitasatospora sp. NPDC059817
TGCGGCCCCGCCCACGAAGCACGTACACCAGTGAACGCCGGACAGCGGCCGGAGCCGGTCGAGCGCGCGGAACTGCTCGGGCAGGTGCCCGTGCCGGCCGAGCGCGACCTCCCCGCAGGACGCCACGCCCTACACCGGGAGCGCCTGATGCGCCAGATCGACCTCGACACCCCCACCCCAACCTCCACCCCCGCCCCGGCCCCCGCCAGGCCGCGCTTTCGGCGGCGGCTGGCCGTCACCCTCGCCGGTGCGCTCGTCGTGGGTACGGTCGTGGCCGTGGCCGTGACGCAGTCCTCGCGGGGCGGCGCCAGCGGGCCGCTGAGCTCCGCGGAGCTGGCCAGCTGGACCGGTGTCCCGACACCGCTGGCCGCTTCGACGGGCCCGGGCGCCACCGCCGAGAAGTGGTGCCTGGACCGGATGGCCGACGGTCCGGGCGCCGGGGCACCCGTCAAGATCACCAATGCGGACCTGCGGGGCAAGGTCGCCTCCATGGTCGTCAACCGCGGCGGCAAGGCCATGCTCTGCTACGTCGCCTCGGAGACCAGCGGCCTGTGGGAGGCGATCGACCCGGTGAAGAACGTGGCGGCCGATGCGGTCACCTACGACACGGGCGGCTCCCACGGCGACGGGGACGCCATGTTCAACTACGCGCAGGGCTCCGTGGGGGCCGGCGTGAAGGCGATCACCATGCAGGTCGCCGGACGCACCTTCCAGGTCACCGTGGCGGACGGCCGCTGGACCGCCTGGTGGCCCGGGACGATGTCACACCGTGCCGTCCCCGACACGGTCACCGTCACCCTCGCCGACGGCACCACCCGCGTCGTCAGCGGCAGCTCGCTGTTCACCAGGTGAGACCCAGGTGAGACCTCCCGGGTGCGCGCTGAGCGCCTGGACCAGGCGGCGCCCGGTCAGGCCTGCGCGCTCCCGGGCCGGCGGCGCATCCCGGCCCTGATCTCCTCCTCGGCGAACGCCGCGAGCGCGTCGGACCCGGGCCGGGGGCCGGGGCCCCGGTGGCGGGGGGGGCGCGGTTGACCGGGGTTTCAGCGGTTT
>NZ_JBHWIR010000295.1:3965-5917 GCF_042731835.1 Kitasatospora sp. NPDC059817
GGCCGGATCTCCGCCGGGGACCTCGACGCCCGGACCGGGCCCACCAAGGGCGGCGCCGAATTGCGCGCGCGCGCGGCGGCGCGGGGGGGGGGGCCGCGCGTGTCGGGGTGTTCGCGCTGTTCACGGCGTTTACAGCGTTTGCGGAGTGGCCGCGGGCGGGGGTGACGTCCTCCCCTCCGGTACCGGCCAGGCCCGGGAACCGAAGCGGACAAAGTAGGATGACTCAACTCCCGCGCTACGCGCGAAGAGTTCCATAAATACCCCATTTGTTCGATTTATCTCCGCTTCACACGCACGGAGCCACCCTCATGGACAACCCGTCGAACGCCGACACCGGCGGCGCGATAGAAACCCGCGGCATCGAACCCGTCCCCGACCACGAGCGCGGGGGCAGAGTCCGCGAGCTCTTCCCGACCTGGGTCGCCGCGAACATCAGCGTCCTGCTGCTCACCATGGGCGCCGCCCTGGTGGTGTTCAACCAGTTGAACTTCTGGCAGGTCCTGATCGTCGCGGCGTGCGCCGCGCTCGTCTCGTTCGGCCTGGTCGGCGTTCTGTCGGTCTCCGGCAAGTGGGGCGGGGCGCCGGGCGCGACCCTCTCGCGGGCCACCTTCGGGGTGCGCGGCAACCTCTTCCCCGGCGCGGTGCTCTGGATCGCCCGGTTCGGCTGGGAGACGATCAACGCCGTCACCGGCGCCTACGCCGTGCTGACCGTCCTCGACCTGCTCTTCGGCGTCAAGGCCAACACCGCGCTGATCGTCGTCACGCTCTTCGCCTTCGTCGCCTGCACCTTCCTGGTCTCCGGCATGGGCCGCAAGGCGCTGAACGTCTGCAACACCTGGTCGACGTACCTCTTCGGCGTCTTCAGCGTGCTGGTCCTGGGCTACCTGGTCGCCACCATGCACTGGAGCGAGGTCTTCGCCAAGCCCGCGGGCACCACCGCGATGATGATCGCCGGCATCGGGACCATCGCCGCCGGCGGCATCAGCTGGGTCCCCACCGGCCCGGACTTCGCCCGCTACCTCCCGCACTCCGCCTCCGGCAGGAAGATCGTCGGCGTGACGGTTTCCGGCGCCGGCCTGGTGATGGTGCCCATGGTGCTCATGGGCGCCGTGATGGCGGTGGCCTCACCCGGCCTGGCCCAGGCCGCCGACCCGGTCTCCTTCCTCGGCGACCTGCTGCCGACCTGGCTGGCCGTGCCCTACCTGCTGACCGCGATCGTGGGCATGCTGCTGATCAACAGCCTCTCCATGTACTCGGCCGGTTTCACCGCACAGACCATGGGCGTCAAGCTGCCGCGCGCCACGGCCGTCAGCATCAACGCCGTGATCTCGCTGGTCGGCGGCCTGCTGCTGATGCTGGTCGCCAAGAGCTTCCTGGGCTCCTTCATCACCTTCCTCATCCTGCTCGCCGTCTCCTTCTCGGCCTGGATCGGCGTCTACGCGGTGGACATGTTCCGGCGCCGCTCACGCGCGGTGCGCTACGACGCCGCCGGGCTCATGGACACCAGCAGGAACAGCCGCTACTGGTACACCGGCGGCTTCTGCTGGCAGGCCATGGTGTCCTGGGTGCTCGCCCTGCTGCTGGGGCTCGCCTTCACCAAGTGCGACTGGTTCGCCGGCCCGCTCTCCGACACCCCCGTCGGCAGGTACGGGCTCGCCTGGGCAGCGACCATCGTGATCTCCGCCGCGATCATGGCCGCACTCCCCGCCCCCCGGGAGAACACCCCCGCCACCACCGGACAGCCCGCCGACCGCCAGGCGGAGCAGCCCGAACCGGCCACTGCCTGACCCCGAGGCACGGCCCACCACCCACCTCGGCACACCCCGAGCGCCCGGGGGGGGGCCCCGCCCCCCCCCCCGCCCCCCGCGGGCCGGGGGGCCCCCCCCCCCCCCCCCCCCCCCGCAAAAGAGACCGCGGTCGGGGGGGGGGGCGCCGCGCCCCCCGACCGCGCC
>NZ_JBHWIR010000296.1:0-5908 GCF_042731835.1 Kitasatospora sp. NPDC059817
TTCCGGGTCGGGGCCTGGGGGTGACGCTCGGGGGGGGGGCGGGGCCGCGGGGGTGGGGGGCGCGGCGGCCGCGTGTGGGGGAGGGGAGGTCCGTCGTGGTGCGTGGGGTCGTCGTACGTGGGGGTGGGCGACCGCGGTGGTGCATGGTGGTGCACGGTGGTGCGTGGGGGTGGGGCGGGACCGTGGGGTTCGTTCCGCCTTGGATCAAAAGCTGGACTAGACCATTGCCGGTCGTCAAGCATTGGACAGTCGGCTTACGGATTCTTTAAGGATTCGGAGACCGTTCCGTGTCCGCCGTCGGAGCCGCCGGGGAAGGCCCGCGACACGCCCGCCGGGACGGACTCCGTACAGGACCGTGACCAGACCGCTACCTGCGGCTTTACCGTGTGCCTGCCCGCCGGAGTAGGCTGCGCCGGGGCGTTGACGCACCAGCTGAACGAGCACGGAGGGGCCGGGAATCATGGGTCTGCGCGATGTCGCCGAACGGACGCCGGGTCTGCGTACCCTGCTGGGCGGGATGTACGGGCTCTACGGCCGCCGGGTCGAGGTCCACCTCGCCCGCACCCCGCACCACATCGGCGTGATCCTGGACGGCAACCGCCGCTGGGCGAAGGCCGCCGGGGGCACCACCGTGTACGGCCACCAGCGCGGCGCCGACAAGATCAGCGAGTTCCTCGGCTGGTGCGACGAGACCCACGTCAAGGTCGTCACCCTCTGGATGCTCTCCACCGACAACCTCGACCGCCCCGCCGACGAGCTCGTCCCGCTGCTGGGCATCATCGAGGACGCCGTCACCGGGCTGGCCGCCGCCCGCCGCTGGAAGGTCCACCCGGTCGGCGCGCTGGACCTGCTCCCGCAGCACACCGCCGACGTGCTCAAGCGGGCCGCGGAGGAGACCGCCGACATCGACGGCATCACGGTCAACGTCGCGGTCGGCTACGGGGGCCGGCACGAGATCGCCGACGCCGTCCGCTCGCTGCTCCAGGAGCACGCCGGGCGCGGCACCTCGATCGAGGAACTGGCCGAGATCCTCGACGTCGAGCACATCGCCGAGCACCTCTACACCCGCAACCAGCCCGACCCGGACCTGATCATCCGCACCTCGGGCGAGCAGCGACTGTCCGGTTTCCTGCTCTGGCAGAGCGCGCACAGCGAGTTCTACTTCTGCGAGGCGTACTGGCCGGCCTTCCGCAAGGTCGACTTCCTGCGGGCGCTGCGGGCGTTCGAGCAGCGCAACCGGCGACTGGGCCTCTGAACGGGTGAAGTGACCGCCGTAGGGCTGGCCTACCCGGAGCCCTGGTGAGGCCAAACGTTCACCGGCAATGATCCGTCAGTTCGCCGGGGGCGCGAATGCACCGCCCCTCGCCTGGGAATACTCCAGGCAGTCCGGTCCCGAGGCCACCGGGGCAGCGGGGGCCGGCTTGCCGCGGATGACGCAGGGTCATCCGCTCTGGAGGCCTAGTGGTCAGTTCCAAGAGCCGCCGGACGCCAGACCGGCGCACGTACGTTCTCGACACCAGCGTGCTCCTGGCGGACCCGCTCGCCATGACCCGCTTCGAGGAGCACGAGGTCGTCCTGCCGGTGGTGGTCGTCACCGAGCTGGAGGCCAAGCGGCACCACCCGGAGCTGGGCTACTTCGCCCGCCAGGCGCTGCGACTGCTCGACGACTACCGCATCCGCCACGGCCGGCTCGACGAGCCGATCCCGGTCGGCGAGCTCGGCGGCACCATCAGGGTCGAGCTCAACCACTCCGACCTGTCGATACTGCCGGCCGGCTACCGGGTCGGCGGCGGCGAGGCGGACTCGCGGATCCTCGCGGTCGCCCGCAACCTCCAGGCCGAGGGGTACGACGTCACGGTCGTCTCCAAGGACCTGCCGCTGCGGATCAAGGCCAGCTCGGTGGGCCTGCTCGCCGAGGAGTACCGGGCCGAGCTCGCCATCACCTCCGGCTGGACGGGGATGTCCGAGCTGCACGTCCCGGCGGAGCAGGTGGACGCGCTGTTCGCGGCCGGCCACGACGCCGCGGTGGACGTCGAGGGGGCGGACGAGCTGCCGGTGCACACCGGGCTGGTGCTCACCTCGGAGCGCGGCCGGGCGCTCGGCCGGGTGACCGGCGACGGCCGGGTCCGGCTGGTGCGCGGCGAGCGCGAGGCGTTCGGGCTGCGCGGGCGCAGCGCCGAGCAGCGGGTGGCGCTGGACCTGCTGCTCGATCCGGACGTCGGCATCGTCTCGATGGGCGGCCGGGCGGGCACCGGCAAGTCCGCGCTGGCGCTGTGCGCGGGGCTGGAGGCGGTGCTGGAGCGGGGGCAGCACCGCAAGGTGATGGTCTTCCGGCCGCTGTACGCGGTCGGCGGGCAGGAGCTCGGCTACCTGCCGGGCTCCGAGACGGAGAAGATGAGCCCCTGGGCGCAGGCGGTCTTCGACACCCTCTCCGCCGTCACCACCCCGGACGTGATCGAGGAGGTGATCTCCCGCGGGATGCTGGAGGTGCTGCCGCTGACCCACATCCGGGGCCGCTCGCTGCACGACGCCTTCGTGATCGTGGACGAGGCCCAGTCGCTGGAGCGGAACGTCCTGCTGACGGTGCTGTCCCGGATCGGCCAGGGTTCGCGGGTGGTGCTCACCCACGACGTGGCGCAGCGCGACAACCTCCGGGTGGGCCGGTACGACGGTGTGGTGGCGGTGGTGGAGAAGCTGAAGGGGCATCCGCTCTTCGCGCACATCACGCTCACCCGCTCGGAGCGTTCGCCGATCGCGGCGCTGGTCACGGAGATGCTGGAGGACATCCACCCGTGATCCGTCCCTGACCAGGACATAGTCGGACAATACGGTCAACTCTTGATGCGGGGCCCGCTCCTGACGGGGCGGGCCCTCATCCCTTTCATCACATCGAGTGCTTTCCGTCCGAAGAACTCCCGTGCGGTGAATGTGACGTGCGCCACGCGAACGGGAATTGCGTCGACAGCGTCCGGTGCGGCATGGTGAGGGTTCTGTCAGGCCCCGCGTACGGCGTGGCAGGGCTTCCGGACTCCACGAGTCCGGCCCCGGATGGTCCACCAACTCCGGTCGGTGGACGCATAATTGAAGACCGATGAGCCGTACGCCGCCCGATTCCAACGCCCGGTCGCCTCACCTCGGCCGGACGCCGGGCCAGCACCTCCCGTGACCAGAGCACCTGCGGAGGTCAGTGCCAAGGGGCATGTTGCGCCCGCACGGTCACGCGTGGGCGATGCTGGAAGGAATCCATGTGACTCGGATCTCGGTCCGGGGAGTCGCTGTGGCCTCCGCCACCGCCGTCACCGCTGTCGGTGCCGTCGTGGGTGTGGCCTCGGGCAGCGAGGGCAAGACGACGCAGACGGTCGACGTCGCGGGCGCGACCCTGCTTGCCGAAGTCCCCTCTGGCGCCCAGGCGCAGACCATCAGTGACAACATCGGCCAGCAGGCATCCGCCCAGCAGGCCTCCGCCGACGCCGCGGCCAAGGCCGCCGCCGAGCAGAAGGCCGCTGAGGAGGCCGCGCGCCAGAAGGCCGCCGCGGACGCCCAGGCGAAGGCCGATGCCCAGGCCAAGGCCGACGCGGACAAGGCTGCCAAGGCCGCCGAGGACAAGCGCAAGGCCGACGAGGCCGCTGCCAACCGTTCCAAGGCGCGTTCGGCGATGGCCGCCACCGACAACAGCGCCCCGCCGGTCTCGACCAGCCCCGGATCCGTCCAGGACATCGCCCGGCAGGTCGTCGGTGACGACACCCAGTTCCAGTGCTTCAGCCAGATCGTGAAGCGCGAGAGCGGCTGGGACTACACCGCGACCAACCGGAGCTCCGGCGCGTACGGCCTGGTCCAGGCGCTGCCCGGCACCAAGATGGCCTCGGCCGGTGCCGACTGGCGCACCAACCCGGCCACCCAGATCAAGTGGGGCCTGGGCTACATGAACAGCCGCTACGGCAGCCCCTGTGGCGCCTGGTCGTTCTGGCAGTCCCACAACTGGTACTAGGAGCCGCCACCGCCCGGCGGTGCACTCCCGTACGGCCCCCGGCCGCTCGTCTCGCCCGACGAGCGGCCGGGGGCCGTCGCGTTCCCGCCCACCGGGAGCCGGGTCGGGCCGCGCCGCCCGGGCTGCGCTGACCAGTGCGCCTGCGGGCGGTGCGGGCCCGGTGCGGACGCGGGGCGCGGGAAGGGGTCCTGGTCGCTTCCCGCACCGGCCGGTCCGCCGGCAGTTGGTCCGTGGCCCGAGGCCTCGCTCTCCCCTGGGGGCCTCGTCCCGACTCCTCCCCAGCGATCTCGGTCCGAAACCATGTGAAACCTGGCGTTTTGCCCCGGTTTGATGGCGAGGTTGTTCGAGCCGAACCCGGCGGGGGCCGGACTGGCCGGGCCGCCGCCGGGTAGCGTCATCCCTGACGGCCGTGGCGGGACCCACGGCGTACCGCCGGGCACGGCGGCTCAGCAGGGGAGCGGTGGTAGCGAGGATGGCGCGGGGCGGAAAGGCCTTCAAGGCCGTGGCCAAGGGCATGGCCGTGGTGGCGAGCGCGGCCGCCGTGATCGAACGGCGCCGGCGCGCCGCGATGGCGGCCGATCCGCACGAGCTCGCCGTCCCCGCACTGGCCGAGGCGCCCGATCCGGTGCCGGCCCCGCGGGTCGAACCCGCCGCGGTGCCGGCCGCCGCCCCGGCGGCCCCCTCGCCGGTGGCACCGCCCGGCCTGGCGCGGGAGTACCACCCCGGCCGGCCCGCCACCCCGGCCGAGGCCGTGCCCTGGGGGCTGCGGGTGGCCGCCGAGTCGACCTGGCGGCTGCTGCTGCTCGGCGGCGCGCTCTACGTCGTCTTCTACATCGTCGACATGCTGCGGCTGGTCGCCTTCGCGGTGCTGGCCTCGCTGCTGATCTCCGCGCTGCTGGAGCCGACGGTCTCCTGGCTGCGCCGGCACGGGGTGCCGCGCTCGCTGGCGGCGGGCGGGGTGTTCCTGAGCGGTCTGGCCGGAATCGGGCTGGTCGGCTGGTTCGTGGTCTGGCAGGTGTCCACCAACCTGTCGACGGTCACCAGCAAGGTGAAGGACGGCGTCGACCAGCTGCGGGACTGGCTGAGCACCGGGCCGCTGCACCTGACCCAGCAGCAGATCAACGACTACGCCGACCAGATCGGCAAGGCGATCACCACCAACACCGACCAGATCACCTCGGCCAGCCTGACCGGCGCGCAGATCGCCGTCGAGGTGCTGACCGCCGTGGCGCTGGCCTTCTTCACCACCTTCTTCTTCCTCTACGACGGCGCGCGGATCTGGAACTGGGCGCTGCGCGGACTGCCCCGGCACTCCCGCTTCGCCATGGCCGGCGCCGGCCCGAAGGCCTGGGCGACGCTCACCGCGTACGTGCGCGGCACCGTCTGCGTGGCCTTCATCGACGCGGTCTGCATCGGCATCGGCATCGACCTGTTGGGCGTGCCGATGGCGATGCCGCTGGCCGTGATCATCTTCCTGGGCGCCTTCGTCCCGCTGGTCGGCGCACTCGTCACCGGCACGGTCGCGATGCTGATCGCCCTGGTCACCGAGGGGCCGTGGACGGCGCTGATGGTGCTGATCGTGCTGGTCGCGGTGATGCAGATAGAGAGCCACATCCTGCAGCCGCTGATCCTCGGCCGGGCCGTCCGGGTGCACCCGCTGGGCGTCGTCCTCGGCGTCGCGGCCGGCGGCATCATCGGCGGCATCGGCGGTGCGGTGGTGGCCGTCCCGCTGATCGCCGTCACCAACACCGTGATCACCCACCTGCGCCGCCGCAACGAGGCCGGCCAGGCCGTCTTCACCGCCATGGAGGCCGCCCGCGAGGCCGCGGGCCGCACCTCCGCCGCCCCGGCCGCGGACGGCTGAGGCCGAAGCACAACGCCGACGGGCCCTCCGCGGGCGTGGGGGAGGGGGGGCCCCGC
>NZ_JBHWIR010000297.1:0-5896 GCF_042731835.1 Kitasatospora sp. NPDC059817
ACTCCCATACCAGTGAAGTCAGGATGTTCAAGAGATCACGCAGTGGCCCGCTTTTGATGCGCCGTCCGTGGCCCTAATTTCACCCGTCGACGACATCCGCGCGCCCGTGTCCACGATCCATCAGGTGAGCGTCGAGCCCGACTGGTGGCATGCCCTGCGCGGCGTGCGGGACGAGGTACCTGGATTCCCGGCGTCCTGCCACCGACAGACGGCGCCGGTCCGCCTCGTCGGCGGCCCAGGCGAGCACCATGCGACTGGGGCGTTCGGGATCGACGCCGACCTACGGGACGTTGTCCGCCGGGACTCATCATGTCTCCTCCCGTTGACAGGGAGCGGACCCGTCGGCACACCGCCTTGCGCGCCGCACCGGCGGGCCCTCGCCGGAAGCCGCATGCAACAAGTCCGCATCCGATCAGGTGGCCCCGGCCGATCGCGACGCCCACGCGGTCACCGGACGAGGAAGCGGACATTCTTTTACGGTATTCCCGAGCCGCTCGGACACCCGCCGGATCTCAGGGGAAAGCGTCCCGAACACGTGTAACCGCGCGATGGGATCGCACTGCAACTGCCACTTCGCAGAACAAAAGGCCGCCTCCGCATCTCTGCGAAAACGGCCCACGCCCTGTATAAACGCTGAACAACAGGATTTGCACCTGCGCCCCCCGGCACTTCAGTGACCCCGTCATCTCCCGACCGAAAGGCCGGGATGGGATATCGCGATCACGAGTCGCAGAATCAGGGCTCCTGCTCCACTAATCTGCATAATTACCTCCTCGCGATCGTCCTTCCGGTAAGTTCTCCGGCACCTTCCAGGTTACTCCGGGAAAGCGCGAATTCGGGCCTGCCAAGTGCACGAATACCAAACGCGTGGGTTCACCACCCCAGGCGGACCTGAGGGGCGACCTCCAGGTGGCCTGACAGTGCCGATCAGCCGGGTAGCGGCAGCACGGTCCGGTGTCGAGCATCGTGGCCATCAGCGACGGCGATCCGCCTCTGAGCAACGACGCGCACTGTCTCGACGGGACGGCGCGGGCTTTCAGCCGGAGTGTGGGCAGGGATTCGGATGGCACTATGCCGATGTCCCTGCTCGACTGGACCGTGACGGCGGTGTTCTCGGCCGACGGCGCGTTGCGGTACGCCCGCGCGACGGGCCCGGGCAGTGGAAATGTCGAACTGGACATGCGGTCCACATCGGACGTACTCGAGGCATACGGCAGTCCGGCACCGCCGCCGTAGCCCGTGGTCCCCCGACCGGATGACGTGCCACAGTGCACATCGGGTGATCACGAGCGCATTGCCGGAAAGGGACGGAGGAGCGATGGCAAGGCTCATGGTGGAAGGCGATGAGCTCGTCGCCACCCTGTCGTGGTGGGAGAAGGCAGCGGCGCGTCGCCGTGACGTCCGGGTGCCCGTGTCCGCGATCCGTCAGGTGACCGTGGAACCCGACTGGTGGCGTGCCCTGCGCGGCGTGCGCGGACGAGGCACGTGGATCCCCGGAGTCCTGTCCATCGGCACCCGTCCGCATCCCCAGGGGAAGGACTTCGCGGCTGTCCGTGCCCGAGGGCGCCGGCCCGTCGTATGCGTCGATCTGCAGAGTCCCTCGCCCTGCGCCCGCCTGGCCGTCACCGACCCGGATCCCGACGGCACCGCACGAGCCGTCCGAGCAGCCGCCGGCCTCTGACCGCTATGCGGATACGCGACCTGGAGGCCTGGCCGGTCGTGGGACGACGGCTACACCGTCGGTCTCCTCCCCCGGGACCGGGAGGAGCATCCCTGGAACGCCGACGCTACGACGTCGCCGGACTGCACCGGACCGGACCGCCGAACGCCTCGGGCTCCACGACTTACCGATCCTCCCAGTCAGCCGCCGAACCCGCTGCCGCAGGTGTCCGGCCTCACCCGCCGACTTGCCCGCCCATACGGCTGCGCCGCTACCCGGACGCACCGGACCCTCATCCGTGGGCCCGGCGCGTGTCCGGGCACAAGGGCTTGGCCGTGTCGGACACCCTGGAGTTCTCGGGCTGTGTACCCATCGTTGATCCCTTCGTCGCACCTGCAGAAGCCCGGTCGGAGGTGATCCGGGTCGGGCACGGCTGCCTGTGCCTGGCGAATCACCGAACGCCCCCAGGGCCTGTGCGAGTCGGGTATTGGCAGCGGCGCCCTGGTCGCAGACGGAAGAATGATCCGTATGCAGGCGCAGTGGGTTTACCAGTTCCGGGACTGCCCGGACGCCGACGACGTCGAGGCCCTGGCCGAGGAAGAGAGTCGGCCCCGGCAGATCCTGGTGCGCGACCGCTCCGGCGCTGGCGGCCTGGTCGACGGATACGTCCTGCAGAGCATCGACGCGCAGGAGCGCACCGCCGTCTACATCTGGGCTCAGACCGGCGCCCCCGACGCGGTCGCGGCCTACCTGCTGGAGTTCCTCGCTGAGGTCTGCCCCAGGGAGACTGCCTGGTGAGCGACGGCTTGGAAGCGGTCCACCCACACATCCGGTGCTTCCTCGATGCGAGCCGACGCGATGCTCCCTCGACTTCGCCGCAGGAGCGAGTACCCAGCGGCTCGCGGGTAACGGGTCAGCCGGCCGTGACGCCACGATCCGGCAGCTGAGTCAGGAGCCCGCCCTCCGAGCGCCGCCTGCCGATGGCCAGGGCACCGGCAACCGTGAGAACTGCCGCCATCGACCAGCGGCGGGTGAGGCCCCAGCGCTTCGCGGAGCGTGCCACAGGCCGGACTCCCGGATGGACTACCTCCGTAGACACTTCGGCACTACGCGTGATGACTGCATGAATGGCTTACCACCGTCGGTCGCGCACCAGACAGCTCCCCCCAGCCGCACGCATCGACTCGGGCCCCTCCCGGGGCCGCACGCCCGTTCACGTGGGAAGTCGCCCGGAGTGTCCTGCGCCCGAACGCAGGGGCGCCATCGTCCGCGAGGCCTGGCGGCCCGCTGCGGAACGCCGATCCGAGCCACCCGCCAGAGAGACGGACCATGCGCCTCCTCGTTCGCCCCGCCTGCCCGCGCTCGGGCGCCGCGCCGGGCGGCCGCTCGCCGGAATGGGCGTGCTCGCCCTCGCCGCGGCCGACGCGCTGGCCGGTCTCACCCCCGGTGTCCGTTCCGCCTCAAGCCACCGCGAGGCGCCGCTGATCGCGGGCGATCCGCGGGCCGACAACACCGACGTGTACGCCTTCGTCAGCCCCGACAAACCGGGACACCTTCACGTTGATCGCGAACTGGATCCCGTTTGAGGAACCCAACGGCGGGCCGAACTTCTACGCGTTCGCGGAAGACGTCACCTCAGTCCCTTGGGGCCGCAAAGCATGGGGCGTCCCCAAGCCGGCGCTGAAGAACGCTGCGGAGCAGATCCGCCGGATCCGGGCTGGGGCTGCAGGTCATGGGAACCGCCCGTCAGCAGGAGGGGCTCAAGGTGATCTGGGGGGCTTGTGCCGTAGCCCGATGTCGGCCTGGCGGCCGAGCCGCGGCAGCGCGAACTCCCCGGTGGACGTACTCACATGAACCCGCGACCTTCGGACGGCAGCGCGCCAAGGGTCGCGCGCACCCGGCTCGCTAAAGTTGAGCGTCAGCTTGTCAAGAAAGCTCTGGCGTCGCTATAACTTTCTCGTCGAGGTGCCCAGGCGGGAGGACAGAGCCAGGCAGGTCCGGCGCCGTGGCGCCCGTGGGCACCCGTGACCGTTAGCGACTGTGAGGAGCTGATCCCTTTGTTGATGCGTACCGACTCCCTGCGCGGCCTGCGCGACCTCGACCGGCTCACCCAGCAGCTGGTCGGCACCGTCTCCCAGCCGGCGGGGATGCCGCTGGTCGCTTACCGCGACGGCGAGGTGTTCGTGCTGCGCCTGGACCTGCCGGGCATCGACCCGAAGACCATCGACCTGGACGTGGAGCTTAACGTCCTGACTGTGCGCGCGGAGCGCGCGTCCGGGCTGCCGCAGGGCGCGGAGGTACTGGCGGACGAGCGGGTGCTGGGCCGGTTCTCCCGGCAGGTGTTCCTGGGCGACGCGCTGGACACCGACCGGATCGACGCCGACTACGACCAGGGCGTGCTGAGCGTGCGCGTGCCGATCAGCGAGAAGGCCCGCCCCCGCAAGATCGCCATCACGGCCAAGGGCGAACGCGAGGCCATCTCCGCCTGACCGCTGCGATGCGGCTTCGATGTCCGCTCCCCGTTCCTGCCGCACCGACCGGCCGCCGCGCCCTGCCGGGCTTCGCTCGCCGACGCCGGCGAGTGCCCGTGGGCGCGGCCCGGCCTCTCCGTGCGGGCCCGGACCTCTCTCCTTCGGTCCGGGCTCGCGCGGCGGGCCGCGAGCGGGCCGGCCGGTGCGGTGAAGTCTTCAGCGGGCCGCCCGGCCCCGGGCGCGGTCGCGGTCGCGGCGGTGGGCGCGCACGGTTGACCTATGGGCATCGTGGTTCTGCTGGAACTGGTCGAGCCGCTGGACGCTCTCATCCTGGGGATCGGTGGCGATCCGGTCGACGCCCTGTCGGTGCGGCGGGTCCATGCCGCACCCTCGGATCCGGATGCACCCGGCGGGCTGGGGCGCTCACCGTGTGCGGTATGGGCACCGCGGCCATGGTGGTCGACCGGTGGAGTCCGCAGCGGCCGGGGCAGGGGTGGTATCCGCCGCGCTGGGCCGGGTACTTGTGCCTGACCTGTGATGCCGCCACCCGTGCCCTCTGATCCGGCGGTGGGGCGGGCCGGCGCGGTCCTATCGGGCCCCCGGCGGGCGGTCGCTGTGCTGCCGGGTGGTGTCGAGGGCGGCGCGCAGGGCGGGCAGGTCCGTGATGGCGGCCTGTTCGGCGAAGCGGGCCAGCAGCCGGCGCAGAACCCGCTCGTCCCGATCGTGCACGGCTTCGGCGATGGCCGTCGCTAGCGCCGCCTGGGTATGGGGGTCTGGGGTGCGCTCCTGCCGCGCGGCCTGCGGCCCTTCCACCGCTCGCCTCCCGTTCACTCGTGATCCCTGGCCGCTGGACGCGGCGTCCTCCGTCACGGCGCGGCTGCGGCGACCGGCCGCCCAGCCCCGTGCGGGGCGAAGACTACCTCCCCGACCGGCACCGAAAAATCTGTGCCCGCTGGAGTAGACATTGCCGCGCACCGTGGTTAGTGTTTCTCTCGTAGCAAGCCGCCAGACACGAACTGGCGGGCAGAAGTTCGCAGGTCGGCACGGTTTGCAGGGTCCTGAAGCCAGGGATGGTGCAGTAAGGCGACGGGACCGGTGGCCGGGCCGGGCGGCCCGCAGGTATCAGGGGCCGCTACCCAGCGGTACCGCAGTTCAGCAAGGGCAGTACGCAGTACCCAGCAGTTGAGCAGGACGCGGGACACGCCGGGCAGGTGGGCGTGAAGAAGGCGGCGCGGTAGCAGAGTCCCGGAGCCACAGCAGGTGCAGGACGGTGACGGGACTGGCGACCGGGCCAGGTGGCCCGCAGGCATCAGGGGCCGCCACCGAGCGGTACCGCAGTTCAGCAAGTGCACTACTCGTAGGTGAAGTTGAGTTCGGCAGTATCGGCAGTCGCAGTGCGCGGTACCCCAGTGAAGGCGCCCAGACTGCGGGCGCGCGCGCTGGGAGTCCGGCAGTGGGGTTCCAAGCCGAGCGGTTGAGCAGGACGGGCAACGGGGCTGGCTGCCGGAGTCGGCGGGACCGCCAGGGACCGCCGTAGCAGTACCGGGTAGTTGGCACTACCACGCAGTTCGCATTACCGCAGTACCCGTGTGAGCAGTACCGAGCAGGTCGTATTACCACGCAGTTGGAAGTACCGCAGTTCGCAGTAGCCGGCCCGTACAGAGGATGAATGGAGGGACAGCGCGCCATCAGGATCGCCCGGCCCGTGAGTAAGTCGCCCGGGCGGATTCCGAAGACCCCAAGGCAAGGACGGTGGTTTCCGGTC
>NZ_JBHWIR010000298.1:0-1745 GCF_042731835.1 Kitasatospora sp. NPDC059817
CCCCGGCCCCGGGCGGGGGCCGAGGCGCGTACCCGGGGCGCCGCCACAGTCGTCGGCGGACATGCGGACAGGGAGCTTGCGGATGGCACAGGCAGCAGGGGAAACACGGGCAGCACGGGCGCTGGACGGTCGGATCGCCCTGGTCGCGGGGGCGACCCGGGGCGCCGGGCGGGGCATCGCGGTGGAGCTGGGCGCCGCCGGGGCGACGGTGTACGTCACCGGGCGAAGCACCCGCGAGCAGCGCTCGGAGTACGACCGGCCGGAGACCATCGAGGACACCGCGGACCTGGTCACCGCGGCCGGCGGCCGGGGCATCGCAGTGCCGACCGACCACCTGGTCCCGTCCCAGGTGGCCGCCCTGGTGCAACGGATCGACGCCGAGCAGGGCCGGCTGGACGTCCTGGTCAACGACATCTGGGGCGGCGAGAACCTGTTCGGCTGGAACGTCCCGGTCTGGGAGCACGACCTGGACGACGGCCTGCGGCTGCTCCGCCTCGCGGTGGAGACGCACGCCGTCACCAGCCACCACGCCCTCCCGCTGCTGCTGCGCCGCCCGGGCGGCCTGGTCGTCGAGATGACCGACGGCACCGCCGAGTACAACCGCGACACCTACCGGAACTCGTTCTTCTACGACCTCGCCAAGGCCTCCGTGCTGCGGATGGCCTTCGCGCTCGGCCACGAGCTGGGCCCGCGCGGCGCCACCGCCCTGGCGCTCACCCCCGGCTGGATGCGCTCGGAGATCATGCTGGAGCACTTCGGCGTCACCGAGGAGAACTGGCGCGACGCCCTGGCCCGGGAGCCGCACTTCGGCATCTCCGAGAGCCCGTACTTCGTCGGCCGGGCGGTCGCCGCCCTCGCCGCCGACCCCGAGGTCTCCCGCTGGAACGGCGGGTCGGTGTCCAGCGGGCAGTTGTCCCTGGAGTACGGCTTCACCGACCGCGACGGCAGCCGGCCGGACTGCTGGCGCTACCTGGTCGAGGTGCAGGACGCGGGCAAGCCGGCCGCGCCGGAGGGCTACCGCTGACGGGGCGTCGGCGGCGGTGCCACCGGGCGCCGGGGAGAACCCCTTTCCCCGCGCCGCGTATTGACCGCGCCGCCACCGACTCCGAATAATCGGCGCCACCGGGGCGCCCAGGCAACCCTCGTCACTCTGACCACACCGGACCGGGGAGCGCCCATGACCGACCAGCCGCACCACGACGAACCCACCGCACTCGCCGCCCTGGCCGAGGAGTACTTCGCCGCCGAGAACGCCCACGCCCCGTTCGACGCGACGCTGAGCGGGGTCGAGGGCTACGCCCACGAGGTGCCCGACCCGTCCCGCGCGGCCGCGCTGCGCCACCGGGACGCGCTGGCGGGCTTCGGGGCGCGACTGGCCGCGATCCCGGTGGACGCGCTGGCCGGCGAGGACCTGGTCACCCACCGCGTGCTCGGGCGGCTGATCGACAACGGTACCGGCCGGATCACCCACGGACTGGGCGACTTCAGCATCTCGGCGACCATCACCGCACCGCAGAACGAGGCCTTCACCTCGCTCGCCATGACCTCCGTCGACCAGGAGGGCGCCGACGCCTACCTGGAGCGGCTGGCCGGCCTGCCGGGCTACTTCGACGCCGCCCTGCAGCTCCACCTGGACGCCGCCGCCGAGGGGCCGATCTGGGGAAAACTCGCCCAGAGCCCGCGCCGCCCGGCCGGGGCATGCTCGGCCGTCAGCAGCACCGCCCCGCCCCACTCGCCGCCGAGGC
>NZ_JBHWIR010000298.1:1755-5865 GCF_042731835.1 Kitasatospora sp. NPDC059817
GGGGCGCGGCGGGCGTCCGCCCCCCCCCCCGACCCCCCCCGGCGGCCCCCCCCGGCCGCGGGCCCCCCGGCGGGGCCGCGCGCCCTCGACGCCGCCCTCGACCAGCTCGACGCCTACCTGGTCGCCAACCCGGACGACGACCAGCTGCTGCGCGCGCTGCAGGGCCGCCCGGAGTTCGACCGGGGCCGGGTGATCGTCCGCGACGGCGTGCGCCCGGCCGTGGCCCGTTACCGGGCCGGCCTGGCCCAGCGGCTGGCCACGGACGCCCGGCCGGACGACCGGGCCGGGGTCTGCCACGTGCCCGGCGGCACCGAGGGCTACGCCGACGCCGTCACCCGCTACACCCGGCCCGGGCTCACCCCGGAGGAGGTCCACCGGATCGGCCTGGACACCCTGGCGGGGCTGCGCGAGGAGTTCGCCGAGCTGGGCGGCAGGGTGCTCGGCATCACCGACCCCGACGCCGTGCTGGCCGCGCTGCGGGAGGACCGCGCGCTGCGCTTCGGCAGCGCCGAGGAGATCATCACCCTGGTCGACGAGGCGCTGGAGCGCGCCCGCCGCGCCTCGGCCGACTACTTCCGGGCCTACCCGATCGCCGACTGCGTGACCCGGGAGATCGACCCGATCGAGGCGGAGACCGGGCCGCTGGCCTACTACCAGCCGCCGGGCCCGGGCGGCCTGCCCGGCACCCACTGGATCAACACGCTGCGCCCGCAGACCAGGTTCAGGTACGAGTACGAGGCGATCGCCTTCCACGAGAGCGTGCCCGGGCACCACCTGCAGATCGCCGTCGCCCAGACGCTGCACCACCTGCCGGAGTTCCGGCGCCGGCCGAGCGGCCAGCTGACCGCCCACGTCGAGGGCTGGGGCCTGTACACCGAGCGGCTCGCGGACGAGATGGGGCTGTACAGCTCGGACCTCTCCCGCTTCGGCATGCTGTCGCTCGACGCCCTGCGGGCCGTGCGCCTGGTCGTGGACACCGGGCTGCACCACTACGGCTGGTCCCGGGAGCGGGCGATCGCCTTCATGCGGGACAACACGGCCACCACCGAGGCCAACGTCCGCAACGAGATCGACCGCTACCTGGCCTGGCCGGGCCAGGCGACCGCGTACCTGATCGGCCGCCGGGAGATCGTCCGGCACCGCGAGCGCGCCCAGGCGGCGCTGGGCGGCCGGTTCGACATCCGGGAGTTCCACCACGAGCTGATCGGGCACGGCAGCCTGCCGCTGGGAGTGCTGGACACGCTGGTCACGGACTGGATCGCGGCGCAGTAGGGCCCGCCGCTCCGACGGTGCGCGCACCGCGCACCGTCAGGCCGGTTCGGCTGCTACGCCGGGGTGACGGGCGGGCGGCGCTTGTGCTCGGTGCGGCGGTAGTGGCCGAGGACGGTGCGGAAGACCTCCTCGCTCACCGGCCGCTCCTCCAGGAAGTCGTCCAGGGCCTCGTAGGGGACGCCGAGGGCGTCCTCGTCGGGGCGGCCGGGGGCGAGGGTCTCCAGGTCGGCGGTGGGGGTCTTGTGGACGAGGTCCGCCGGGGCCCCCAAGGCCTCGGCCAGGGAGCGGACCTGACGCTTCGTCAGCCCGTCCAGCGGCATCACGTCGGCGGCGCCGTCACCGTACTTGGTGAAGAAGCCGACGGCCGCCTCGGCGGCGTGGTCGGTGCCGACGACCAGGCCGCCGGTGGCGCCTGCGACCGCGTACTGGGCCACCATCCGCTGGCGGGCCTTGACGTTGCCGCGGACGAAGTCCTCGTGGGAGCGGTCGGCGAAGGTGAGGCCGGCGGACGTCAGCGCGTCGAGGGCTGCGTCGGTCGCGGGCCTGATGTCGACGGTCAGGGTCCGGTCCGGCCGGATGAAGTCGAGTGCGCGGCGGGCGTCCGCCTCGTCCGCCTGGGTGCCGTAGGGCAGCCGTATGGCGCAGAACTCGGCCTGGTGTCCGGCGGCGCGCAGCCGGTCGACGGCGAGCTGGCAGAGCCGCCCGGCGGTGGTGGAGTCGACGCCGCCGCTGATGCCGAGCACCAGCGTGCGGGCGCCGGCCGCCCGGAGCTGGTCGGCGAGGAAGTCGGCCCGGCGCTTCGCCTCCTGCTCGGGGCTGGGGACGGGGGCCACCCGCAGGGTGCGGGCGATCTCCCGCTGGAGGTCGGCGGACAGGGGTTCGGTCATATCGACTCCCGGGTGAAGGTGACACGGTGGGTGCCCGCCCTGGACGCTACCAGCGGGTTCCGCGCGTTCGACGAGGTGGTGGCGGTGCTGCGGCAGACCGGGGCGAGCGCCTACGCGGGGTGCCGCAGGATGTCGAGGACGACGGCGCCGTCGACGGTCTCCTGGGCGACCAGCAGGGCGGCCAGTTCGTCGAGGTGGTGGCGGTGTTCGCGGAGCAGGTCGACGGCGCGGCGTTCGGCGCGGCGCAGCAGGCGGGCCACCGCCTCGTCGACGGCGCGCTGGGTCTGCTCGGAGTACGGGCGGCGGAACAGGTCCTCGGGGCCGTCGCCGAGGTAGTTCGGGGAGCCGCTGGAGTAGCCGACCGGACCGAGTTCCGGGGAGAGGCCGAATTCGCGGACCATCCGGGTGGCGACACCGGTGGCGTGGGCGAGGTCGTTGGCGGCGCCGGTGGAGCCCTCCCCGAAGACCACCAGCTCGGCCGCCCGCCCGCCGAGCTGGACGGTGATCAGGTCGATCAGGTAGCCCTCGGTGTACAGGTGGCGTTCCGCTTCGGGGAGTTGTTCGGTCGCGCCGAGGGAGACGCCGGCCGGGAGGATGGTCACCTTGGCGACGGGGTCGGCGTGTTCGCACAGCGCGGCGGTCAGGGCGTGCCCGGACTCGTGGACGGCGACGGCGTGGCGCTCCTCGGGCAGCAGCGCGTTGGAGGAGTCCCGGCGGCCGAGCAGGACGCGGTCGCGGGCGGTGTCGAGGTCGTCGGCGGTGAGGGTGGCGCGGTCGGCGCGGACGGCGTTGATGGCGGCCTCGTTGACCAGGTTGGCGAGGTCGGCGCCGGAGAAGCCGGGTGTGCCGCGGGCGATGCGGTTGAGGTCGGCATCGGGGGCGAGGGTCTTGCCGCGGACGTGGACGGCGAGGATCGCGGCCCGTTCCGCCTGGTTGGGCAGCGGGACGGTGACCTGGCGGTCGAACCGGCCGGGGCGCAGCAGGGCCGGGTCGAGGGCGTCCGGGCGGTTGGTGGCGGCGATGACGACGATGCCGGTGGTCGGGTCGAAGCCGTCCATCTCGGAGAGCAGCTGGTTGAGGGTCTGTTCGCGTTCGTCGTTGCCGCCGAGCCGGGTGCCGCCCGCGCGGCGGCCGCCGACGGCGTCGATCTCGTCGATGAAGATGATGGACGGCGCGCGTTTGCGGGCCTCGTCGAAGAGGTCGCGGACGCGGGAGGCGCCGACGCCGACGAACATCTCGACGAAGCCGGAGCCGGTCACGGAGAGGAAGGGCACCTCGGCCTCTCCGGCGACGGCCCGGGCGAGCAGGGTCTTCCCGGTGCCGGGCGGGCCGACCATGATCACCCCGCGCGGGCCCTTGGCGCCGGCGGCGGCGTAGCGCTCGGGGCTGCGCAGGAAGTCGACCACCTCGCTGACCTCCTGCTTGACGCCCTCGTACCCGGCGACGTCGGCGAAGCGGGTGGCGGGCCGCTCGGCCTCGATGATCTTGGCGCGGGAGCGGCCGATGGCGCTCAGGCCGCCGCCGAGCGAGCGGGCGGCCATCCGGCCGGACCAGAGGAACAGCCCGCCGAAGAGCAGCAGCGGCAGGAACAGCAGCAGCGTCGACCAGATCGAGCTGCCGCCGCTGTGGCTGGCGGTGATGTCGACGTGCTGGCCGGCCAGCTCGCCGCTGAGCTGGGAGGTGTCCAGGGCGGTCGGGATCTGGCTGGTGAAGTGCGTGCCGTCCTTGAGGGTGCCGGTGACCCCGCCGGTGTCGGTGATGTCCACGGTCTGCACCTGGCCGGCGCCGACCCGGTTGAGGAAGTCGGTGTAGCCGTAGTTGGCGCCGGTCGAGCCGGAGCGCGAGAACAGGATGAGCAGCAGCAGGGTCACCAGGACGGCGACGGGCAGCAGCCAGCGGCGCATCGCGGGCGGGGGCGGCTTGGGCGGCGGCGGGCCGCCGGGGGCGCGGG
>NZ_JBHWIR010000299.1:0-5824 GCF_042731835.1 Kitasatospora sp. NPDC059817
CCCTCAAACGCGCCCAACACCACAACTGGCCACCACCACAACCGGCAACAGTCACCGTCACCCAGCACGACACAACCTAAAGTCACTGGCATTGGACCTAGGTCCTGTCCGGCCGATCTTGCCGGGCCCGCGACTCCGGGCATCCCGCCTGGACGCACGCCCGAATCGCCCAAGTACGACCCAGTACGAGGACGATCCGGGCGCACGCCCAGCCGGGCGCCCAACGCCGCGGGCTGATCCGCCAAGATCGACCGGACAGGACCTAGAGCGAGACCTCCACCAGCAGCGGCCGGTGGTCCGACACCGCCGCGCGCGGCGCCGCCGCCGGGCCGACCGCGGCGCGCGGCACACCGACCGCCAGCACGTGGTCGAACTGCACCGCCGGGCGGTGCGAGGGGTACGTCGGGGTGCGGGCCAGGTCGTACCAGCCCTGCAGCCGGGGGCGGGGCTCGCGCACCCGGCGCCGGCGCGGCTCGGCCAGGGCCGGCCGGGCCCGCCGGGCCGCCCGCAGCTCCCGGACCCGTGCCCGGGGCGCGGTGCGCTCCAGCGCGGTCGCCCCGCCGAGGACGGTGCGCGGCACCGCGCCGACCAGGTTGAAGTCGCCCAGCACCAGGTACGGCTGCGGCAGGTCCGCGATCCACCGCCGGATGCCGGCCAGCTGCGCCATGTTCCACCCGGGGACGAAGGACAGGTGCGCCGCCACCACGGTGAACGGGCCGTGGTCGCCCTCCAGCACGGCCGCCAGCGCCGCCCGCGGCTCGTCCGGCACCGGGGTGAGCCCGCGCCGGCCGGCCACCCGCAGCGGCAGCCCGAACGGAGCCGGGGCGAACCGGCGGGCCCGCCAGTGCCGCACCGGCAGCCGGGTCAGCAGCGCGGTGCCGTACGAGGGCGGGGCGCCGTCGCCGACGTCGCCGGGCCCGTACACCCGCAGGCCGCCGGGCACGGAGGGCACCGGCACCCAGCCCGCGACCGGCGCCGGGCGCCCGTGCAGGGCGGCGGCGAACCGCCAGTCGGCGGCCCCCATGGCTTTGGCGGCCACCGCGGCCTGGTCGGTGCCGCCGGAGCGGGACTGGTGGCGGTCCACCTCCTGCAGGGCCAGTACGTCGGCGTCCAGCGCGGCCACCGCCTCCGCCAGCGGCCCGCCGGCGTCGGCGGGGTAGGGCCGCGGGGCGCCGTCCGGGGCGAGCGGCTGACCGTGCAGCAGGTTGAAGGTGGCGATGCGCAACTGGCTCACACCGCACGACGGTACCCGCTCGCCGGGGGAGGGGGCGCGGCTTGAGCCTGTAGGGCATACCGGGTATACATACTGAGTATGTCCATCCGACACGGTCTGCTCGCCCTGCTCGACCAGGGCCCGCGCTACGGCTACCAACTGCGCACCGAGTTCGAGGCGCGCACCGGCGCCACCTGGCCGCTCAACGTCGGGCAGGTCTACACCACGCTGTCCCGACTGGAGCGGGACGGCCTGGTCGAGCCCGCCGGAGAGGACGACGAGGGCCACCAGTTCTACGCCGTCACCGAGGAGGGGCGCACCGAGCTGCGGGCCTGGTTCGACACCCCGGTGCCCCGGACCAACCCCCCGCGCGACGAACTGGCCATCAAGCTCGCCATGGCCGTCACCGTCCCCGGGGTGGACGTCTCCGCCGTCGTCCAGGGCCAGCGCCGCCACAGCATCAAGGCACTCCAGGACTACACCCGGCTCAAGGGCCGCGCGCTGGCCGGGGAGTCACGGCCCGGCATCGCGCCCTCCGCGAGCAACGACCTGGCCTGGCTGCTCGTCCTCGACCAGCTGATCTTCCAGACCGAGGCCGAGATCCGCTGGCTCGACCACTGCGAGACCCGGCTCCACCAGCACGCGGAGACCGAACAGGCCCGCGCCGCCGAAGCCGCCCGCGACGGCGGCGCCACGGCCGCCCGGCCCGCCCGCCGCCGCTCGCGCACCTGACCGCGTGCGCCTGACCGCGTGCGCCTGACCTCGCCCGCCGTAGCCCACGCACCCGACCCCGCCCGCCGCCGCTGACGCACCTGACCCCGGCGGCCCACCCGAACCATCGGCCCGGACCCGACGCCGAGCCCACCACCAGCACAAGGGGGGAACCATGTCCCACACCGACCCGGCCCGGCAGACGCCGGTACTGCACCTGGAAAACGTCACCCGAGTCCACGGCCAAGGCGCCGCGGAGGTCCAAGCCCTGCGCGGCATCGACCTCAAGGTCCACCCCGGCGAGTTCGTCGCCGTCATGGGCCCGTCCGGCTCCGGCAAGTCGACGCTCCTCACCCTCGCCGGCGGACTGGACACCCCGACCACCGGCCAGGTCCTCGTCGAGGGCGTCGCCCTCGGCGGGCTCAACCGCAAGCGGCTCGCCCAGGTCCGCCGCCGCTCCATCGGCTACGTCTTCCAGGACTACAACCTGATACCGGCCCTCACCGCCGGCGAGAACATCTCGCTGCCGCGCGAACTCGACGGCCTCTCCGCCCGCGCCGCCCGCCGCGAGGCGCTCGCCGCCCTGGAGGAGCTCGGCATCCCCGAGCTCGCCGACCGCTTCCCCGACGACATGTCCGGCGGCCAGCAGCAGCGCGTCGCCATCGCCCGCGCCCTCATCGGCGAGCGCCGCCTCGTCCTCGCCGACGAGCCCACCGGCGCCCTCGACTCCACCACCGGCGAGGCCGTCCTCGCCGTCCTGCGCGCCCGCTGCGACGCCGGCGCCGCCGCCATGATGGTCACCCACGAGGCCCGGCACGCCGCCTGGGCCGACCGCGTGGTCTTCCTGCGCGACGGCCGCATGGTCGACGAGAGCGTCAGCCAGGACGCCGCCAGCCTGCTCGTCAGCGCCGCCACCAACAGCATGAAGGTGGACGAGTGAAGCTCAGCGCCTGGCGGGTCGCCCTGCGCATCGCCCGCCGCGACGCCCTGCGGGCCAAGGGCCGCAGCGCCCTGGTCATCGCCATGGTCGCGCTGCCCGTCCTCGGCGTCACCGGCGCCGACGTGGTCTTCCGCAGCGCCGACCTCGAACCCGCCGAACACGTCGTGCGCGTCATGGGCCAGGCCGCCGGCGAACTGCAGATGGTCGAACGCGGCTCCACCGTCCTCCAGGCGCCCGACCCCGACAAGGGAATGACCACCAAGAGCGCCAAGGACGAGGCGAAGAACGGCGCCGCCCCCCAGTACACCCCCGCCCAGCAGCGCAGCCTCGACACCGAGCCCGCCGAACTGGCGAAGCAGTTGCTCCCGCCCGGCGCCACCCTCGTACCCGAGCGGCAGGGCCCCTACATCGCCGCCGGCAGCTCCCAGGGCCTGCTCAGCACCGGGACCACCGAACTGGACCTCACCGACCCGGTCTGGAACGGCCGCGTCAACCTGGTCAAGGGCCGCGCCCCCGCCACCGACGGCGAAGCCGCCGTCACCCGGGACTTCCTCACCCGCTCCGGCCTCAAGATCGGCGACCGGACCGCCGTCCGCGGCCTGGAGGACAGCCCCTTCACCATCACCGGCGTCGTCGAGTACCCCGGTGAACTGACGGCCACCGAGATCATCGCCCGGCCCGGCACCCTGATCAGCAAGCTCGCCAAGCTCCCCGGCGCCGACCGCAGCCGCAACGCCGGCACCGACGCGCCCACCCGCTGGCTCGTCAAGCTCCCCGCCGGCGCCACCCTCGACTGGCCCAAGGTCACCGAACTGGGCGGCTACGGCTTCGCCCTCGCCTCCCGCGCCGTCCTGCTCGACCCGCCGGCCCGCGCCGACGTCCCCTACTACGTCGAGGCCGACAAGCGCGGCGGCCCCACCCCCGGCTACCTCGACCGCACCTCCGTCGTCATCCTCGCCACCGTCGTCGGCATGGCCCTGCTGGAGATCGTCCTCCTCGCGGGCCCCGCCTTCGCCGTCGGGGCCAGGCGCTCCCGGCGGCAGCTCGGCCTGCTCGCCGCCGGCGGCGGTGAGCGCGCCAACATCCGCGCCGTCGTCCTCGGCGGCGGCATCGTCCTCGGCGTCACCGGCGCCGTCGTCGGCCTCGGACTCGGCATCGGCCTGGTCGCCCTGCTGCGCACCCGGGCCGAGGAGTACGCCGGCCAGCGCTTCGGCCACTTCAACCTCCAGCCGCTCGACCTGCTCGGCGTGCTCCTGGTCGGCCTGGTCACCGGCCTGCTCGCCGCCGTCGTGCCCGCCGTCCAGGCCTCCCGCCAGGACGTCGTCGCCGCGCTCACCGGCCGCGACTCGCTCAAGCCCCCGAGCCGCAGGCTCGCCGTGGTCGGCCTGCTGATGCTCGGCGGCGGCTCCGCGCTCGCCCTGCTCGGCGCCACCAGCGGCTTCGCCAACCGCAGCCTGTCCGTCCTCGGCGGCTCGGCCGTCGCCGAACTCGGCATGGTCGCCCTGACGCCCTACCTGGTCGGCCTGTTCGGCCGGCTCGGCCGCTGGCTCTCGCTCGGCCCCCGGCTCGCCCTGCGCGACTCGGTGCGCCACCGCGGCCGCACCGCGCCCGCCGTCGCCGCCGTGATGGCCGCCGTCGCCGGCACCGTCGCGGTCAGCGTCTACCTCGCCAGCTACGACGAGGGGAACCGCCGCGAGTACACCGCCGCCGCCCCCTCCGGCGCCGTCCTGCTCGGCAGCGGCTGGCTGCCCGCCTCCGAGGGCAATCTGCTGCCGCAGATGCGCGACGCGGTGGAACGCAACATCCCCGCCCTCGGGCCGCGCGCCGACGTCCAGCGCGTCAACTACAAGGGCGACTGCGCCGACGGCGGCAGCCGCTGCGGCTACATCCAGGTCGCGCTGCCCGAGGAACTGCGCTGCCCCGCCCTCGACGACACCGAGCGCAGCACCAGCGAGACGGAGCGCATCCTCGGCACCGACCCGCGCTGCCAGGTCTCGGGCCACCGCGGCAACCAGTTCAGCAACCTCTCCGCGGGCGACGCCACCCTGCTGCACAACCTCTACGGCGTCACCGACCCGGCCGCCGGGCAGGCCCTCGCCGCCGGCAAGGCCGTGGTCTTCGACGCGCGCTACCTCAAGGACGGCAAGATCGCGGTCGAGCTGAACGATCCGATGGAGGAGACCGACGGGTCGTCCCACGGGCCGTCCCCCCGGAAGCGCGGCCACACCGAGATCTCCGTCGACGCCGTCCTCGCGTCCGCGGCGGTGCCGGCCAGCGGCCAGGCCGTGATCAGCCCCGACACCGCCACCCGGCTCGGCCTCACCACCGCCCCGACCGGCTCGGTCTGGCTGCCCGACAGCTCCCCCTCCGACGGCTCCCAGCAGAAGGCCAACGGGGCGCTGGCCAAGCTCACCGACCAGGAGGTCCTCTCGATCGAGCGCGGCTACCAGTCCAGGGCCGACCTGATCGGCCTCGGGCTGTCGATCTTCGCCGGCATCGTCGCCCTCGGCGCGGCCGGAATCGCCACCGGACTCGCCGCCGCCGACTCCCAGCGCGACCTGACCACCCTCGCGGCGGTCGGCGCCGAGCCCCGGATCCGGCGCACGCTGTCCGGCTTCCAGTGCGGGGTGATCGCCGCCATGGGCACCCTGCTCGGCACCGTCTGCGGGATCGTGCCGGCGGTGGCCCTGCGCAAGGTCCAGGGCGCGGCGGCCACCGTCCCCGGGATGCCCGCCGAGATGATCGCCAACAAGTCGGTCGTGGTCCTCCCGTGGCTCACCATCGGGTTCACCGTGGTGGCGCTGCCGCTGCTGGCGGCGGGCCTGGCCGCGCTGCTCACCCGCTCGCGGATCTCCCTGCTGCGCCGCTCCGGCTGAGGTCCGTGCACCCTCCCGGGGCGCCCCGCGCGCGGGGGCGGCGCCCCCCGCCGGGCGGGGCCGGGGGGGCGGGGGCGGGGGGGG
>NZ_JBHWIR010000300.1:0-2211 GCF_042731835.1 Kitasatospora sp. NPDC059817
GGGGCCCGCCGCGCTGCGCTCGGGGCTGCCGCCCCGCCCGCGCCCCCCCCCCCCCGCGCCCCCCCCCCAGTGGGGGGGGCCGGGCCCGCCGGGGCGGGGCGCCGTCGGCATTTCGGGGGGTCCTTCGCGGGCCCGGCCGCCCGGACGCCGTCCGCTCCACGGCACTCTGACGGAATCCGTATGCACCTTCGAAAGAACCCACCGCCCTTCCGCCGCAAGGCCCGGTATGGTCTGGGGTAACCGTGGACGCGGGGTTCCGGAGTCCCCTGCGCGAGGAGTCCCCAACGTGCTGATCACCCATGACACCGAGTGCGCACTGAGCATCCTCGTCGAGCTGCTCAACACCGCGCCCGAGGTGTGCGGCACCGAGCGGCTGCCGGACGTGGCCGCACTGGACGCCTTCGTGGTCGGCCAGGAGATCAGCGAGATCGACTCGCTGACCGAGAACGACCTGCGCAAGGTGCACGAGCTGCGCACCCGGCTGCGCGAGGTGTTCGGGACGGAGTCCACCGCCGAGGCCGCCGAACTGGTCAACCGGATCGTCGCGGCCGCCGGTACGACGCCGCGGCTGACCAACCACGACCACCACGACTGGCACATCCACTACTTCGCGCCGCACGCCGCGCTCGGCGACCACCTCGCCGCCGAGCTGGGCATGGCGCTGGCCTTCATCCTGATGGCGGGCGAGCGGGAGCGGTTGCGCCGCTGCGAGGCGCCGGACTGTGCCCGGGTCTTCGTGGACCTCTCCCGCAACCGCTCCCGGCGCTACTGCGACAGCCGCACCTGCGGCAACCGGCTGCACGTCGCCGCCTACCGGGCACGGCAGCGCTCGGCGGAGGCCGTGCCCTCCGCCTGACGCCGACCCCCGCAGGGGTTCGAGTGCCGCGTTCGAGTGCCGCGTTCGGATGCCGCTCAGATGCCGCGCTTGCGGAGGATCTCCTCGATGTCGGAGAAGTCGCCGAGGCCGTCGTCCCGCTTGCCCCCCGCGGGCTTGCCCGTCGCCGGCTTCTTCGGCGGCGTGGCGGCCACCGCCGGGCGCTCGGGCGCGGCACCGGCGGCCGCCGGGCGGTCCGGCGCGGCGTCCACGGCGCCCCGGCGGCCCAGCCAGCGCGTCGTCACCAGCAGGAGCGCGGAGAGGCCGAGCAGCACGATGCCGGTCCAGACCCGGGGGTCGAACACCAGCCTCGTCGCCCAGTCGGCGAACTCGCTGCCGATCGTCCGGGCCACCGGGAACAGGCCGGTCAGGTAGAGCCCGGCGGGCACCAGGGCCACCGCGAACCAGCGGGTCGCGGACAGGAACCGCCGCCGGTAGGCCCGCAGGCCGGCCACGGCCACCCCGCCCGCCGTGAGCGCGAAGCTGATCGCCGCCGTCAGCACGGCAGTACTCCTTCGCTTCCGGTCGTCCTGGTCATCACTGCCTCCCTGTCGGCCTTCGCAGGGGCGCACCGTCGGCCGGAGCGGGCGCCCACTAGTGAAACACTGGGGGAATGATCGATGGTTCCCTCCCCCGGCTCGAGTTCTGGTGCGACCTCCAGTGTCCGGACTGCCGCACCGCGCTGGACGACGTACGGGCACTGCGCGCGCGGTACGGCGACGCGCTGCCCGTCGAGGTCCGCCACTTCCCGCTGGAGAAGCACAAGCACGCCTACGCGGCCGCGGAGGCCGCCGAGGAGGCGTTCGCGCAGGGGCTGGGCTGGCCGTTCGTGGAGGCGCTGCTGGCCCGGACCGAGGAGTTGGACGCCCGCGGGCAGCAGGTGCTGCTGGAGGTGGCCCGGGCCGTCGGGGTGGACGCCGAGGAGGTCGACACCGCGCTGATCGACGGCCGGCACATGCTCACCGTGGACGCCGACCAGGCCGAGGGCCGGGCGATCGGGGTCACCGGCACGCCGACGTACGTGATCGGCGGGCAACGGCTGGACGGCGGGCAGAGCCAGGACGGCCTGCGGGACCGCATCGTGGCCGCCATCGAGGCGGCGGCGGGTTCCTGACGTCACGTCGGGTCACAGCGGCTTTCCGTAGATGCGGTTGGTGACCCGGTAGCCGAGCGAGGCGTAGAGGCGGATCGCGACCTCGTTCCCGGCGAACACGTTGAGGCCGAGGTCGCGCACGCCGGCGGCCAGGCACTCGCGTTCGGCGAGCAGCATCAGCGTGCGGCCGTGGGGGGGGGCCCGCGCGGGGGGCGCGCGATGCGGACCGCGCGATGCGGACCGC
>NZ_JBHWIR010000300.1:2221-5695 GCF_042731835.1 Kitasatospora sp. NPDC059817
GGGGGGGGCGCGCCCACGGCGGCGCGCGGCCCCTACCCGTGCGGGGGGCGCGCGCCCCCCGCGGGGCGCGCGGCCCACACCTCGACGGTCATCACCCAGGCGAGCGGCCCGCCGTTCGGCAGGTCGCGCCGGTGGAAGTCCACCCAGAGCGAGCCGAGCGGCTCGGCTTCGCCGTCCGCGCGCAGGCGGCGCAGGGCGACGCCGGGGCTGTCGGCGCCCTGCGGGAGCTGGCGCCGGTGGTCCAGCTGGGATCGGGCGCGGGCCTGCTCCTCGCTGAGCCCGGACTCCACGAGCGAGCGGAGGTAGCCCCGCGCGGCCCGGTCGAGCCAGGCCTGGAACTCCGGGGGCTCGATCCGGTCGGCGGTGATGCCGGCGGGCAGGGCGGGGGCGGCGGTCAGCCGCTTGGCCAGGTTCCGCATCCGCTCGGTGTAGCCGAGGGTGGTGGCGAGCCCCCGGGCGATCCGCGCCGTCTCGGGGATGTTGGCGTCCACCCGGGTGCAGTCCCAGTTGCGCAGCACCTCCTCCGCGGCCAGCGCGCCGAACGTGCCGCGGCCCCGACCCCGGCCTTCTCTGACCTCCAACTCCGATATCTCGCCCCAGAGTTGGCTACCGTGCGGGATGGCGGTGGTGCGCAGCGCGCCGACCTGGCGGCCGTTGGCGCAGATCTGCCAGCGCCTGGTGCGGCCGCCGGCGTCGGTGGGTGTCTCCGGGCCCTCGGGGCGCAGCGTCGTGGTCATGTGGTGGTCCCTTCCCCGCGCCCGGGCCCCTATGCCCGGGTTGCCGTTGCGGGGATCACGGGTCGAGGTCGTCGCCGCTGCGTTCGGCGAAGACGGCCATGGCCTTGGCGGTGACGGGGCCGATGCCGGGCAGCTCGCGGTCGTCCACCCGGGTCACGGCCTGGACGTCACGGGTGGTGGAGGTCAGGAAGACCTCGTCGGCGTCCTGGAGGGCGCTGAGCGGCAGGTCGGCCTCCTCGGCGCCGCACCAGTCGACGACCAGCTGCCGGGTGATGCCGGCCAGGCAGCCGGAGGCGAGGGTGGGGGTGAGCAGGCGGCCGCCGAGGACGACGAAGACGTTGGAGCCGGTGCCCTCGCAGAGCAGGCCGACGGTGTTGGCGAACAGGGCCTCCGAGGCGCCGGCGCGGTGGGCGGCGGCCAGGGCGACGACGTTCTCGGCGTACGAGGTGGTCTTGAGGCCGGCGACGGCGCTGTGCTCGTTGCGGCGCCACGGGACGACGGCGGCGGCGGTCTCGTCGGGGCGGCGGTTGATCGCGCCGAGGGCGACGACGAGGGTGGGGCCGGCGGTGCCGCGCTCGGAGCCGAGCGGGGAGGTGCCGCCCGTGTAGGTGACGCGCAGGCGGCCGAGCGGGGCCGGGTTGGCGGCGAGGACCTGGGCGCAGGCCTCGCGGACCAGGTCGTGGTCCGGGTCGGGCAGGCCGAGGCCGCGGGCGGAGCGGGTGAGCCGGTCGAGGTGCCGGGTGACGGCGAAGGCCCGGCCGTCGGTGGCCTTCAGGGTCTCGAACACCCCGTCGCCGGTGGTGAGTCCGTGGTCGAGGACCGAGACGGCGGCGTCGGCGGAGTCGACGAGCGCCCCGTTGACCCAGCTCGTGGTCGGGTTCTGCATCGAGGGCTGCTCCTTGGGCGGGGTGGGGGCGGGGCGGTTCATGCCCCCGTCGGGTCGGTGTCGCTGCCCGACGCTATCGCGACCAGGCGGGCGGCCTTCAGTTCGGTTTCCGCCCACTCGCGGTCGGGGTCGGAGCCCCAGGTGATGCCGGCGCCGGTGCCGAAGCGCAGCACGGGCGCCTCGGGGTCGGTCCGGTCGAGCCAGAAGGTGCGGATGCCGACGGCGAGTTCGCTCTCGCCGCGGTCGGCGTCGACCCAGCCGACGGCGCCGCAGTACGGGCCGCGCGGGGCGGTCTCCAGGGCGTCGATGATCCGCAGGGCGCTGGACTTGGGGGCGCCGGTGACGGAGCCGGGCGGGAAGGTGGCGGCGAGCAGCTCGGGCCAGCCGGCGCCCTCGCGCAGGGTGCCCTCGACGGTGGACACCAGGTGGACCAGGCCGGGGTGCTTCTCGACGGCGCACAGGTCGGGGACGGTGACGCTGCCGGTCGCGCAGACCTGCCCGAGGTCGTTGCGGACCAGGTCGACGATCATCACGTTCTCGGCGTGGTCCTTGTCGAGGAGGTCGTCCTCGGTGCGGCCGGTGCCCTTGATCGGGCCGGAGGAGACGGTGCGGCCGGTGCGGCGCAGGTACAGCTCGGGTGAGGCGGTGGCGATCTCGACGCCGTGCCCGGGCAGGCGGATGGTGCCGGCGTAGGGGGCGGGGTTGCCGTGGGCGAGGAGGCCGGTGAGGGCGTCGACGTCGCTGCGGGCCGGGTCGGGCAGCGGTGCGGACAGCACGCGGCAGAGGTTCGCCTGGTAGACCTCGCCGGCGGCTATGTGCTCGCGGATGCGGCGTACGCCCGCGGTGTAGGCGGAGCGGTCCAGGGAGCTGTGCCAGTCGCCGGCCTCCGGTCCGCGCCAGCCGGCGCCCGAGGGCGGCGCGGGGGCGGGGCGGACGTCGTCGAAGCGGGCGCAGGTCAGCCGACCCTCGAAGTCGTAGGCGACGGCCCAGTAGCCGGTGGAGTCCAGGGCCGCCGGGTCCGAGGTGACGTCGCGCAGGCCGGTGGCCAGGCGGCCGCCGAAGCGGGCGAGCGGGGTGCTGGGTTCGGTGGGGCCGGACACGGTTCTCCTGCGCGGTGGTCCTGGGCGGCGGTGCCTGAAGTGTAGGTCGGGGGTGCGGGCCCGGCGCGGGGGTGTGGCGCGGGGGCGTGAGCAGCGCCCGGCGTCGCGCGGGTGTGCGCCGGGTGGCCTGCGGATGATCGTCCGGAAGCGCCGCAGGTGGCGGCCGGTGGCCGGGTCGAGGGGTCGGCGGGGAGGCGCTCGGCGGGCATCCCATCGGCACGCTGCGGGAACGGATTTTTAGCTGGCCCAGGAATCCGCTAGAGTTCAACACGTCGCCAGGGAGCGCAGCCGAAGAAAAGCGGTGAAGGTCCCGGGAGACAGGCGGACGTGGCTCAGTTGGTAGAGCATCACCTTGCCAAGGTGAGGGTCGCGAGTTCGAATCTCGTCGTCCGCTCGATGGAGAACAGTGTAAGATCGTTCTTCGTGTGTTGCCTGGTGGAGTGGCCGAGAGGCGAGGCAACGGCCTGCAAAGCCGTGTACACGGGTTCAAATCCCGTCTCCACCTCCGAGAGGTTCGACCGGTTCCGGCCGGAAGACCTCCCCGCGCGATTAGCTCAGCGGGAGAGCACTACCTTGACACGGTAGGGGTCACTGGTTCAATCCCAGTATCGCGCACGTCGGATCCTTCGGGGTCTGCTGCAGGACCGCCACACCAGGCGCGATTAGCTCAGCGGGAGAGCACTACCTTGACACGGTAGGGGTCACTGGTTCAATCCCAGTATCGCGCACGTCGGATCCTTCGGGGTCTGCT
>NZ_JBHWIR010000301.1:0-944 GCF_042731835.1 Kitasatospora sp. NPDC059817
GAAGCAGGAAACATCCCGACCGCAGCGCTCACGCGCAGCGGCTCAGCCGCGAGGCTGAGGGGAATCCCCCGGCTTCAGCCGGGGGAGGAAGTCAATCCCGTACGTCGTGGCGGTTGGTGAACCAACGAGGTCCGCCATCCCGTTGAGACATGTACCTGACCGCCCTCCGATCGAGAGTTGGCTGCCATGACCTCGAAACGTGTTGTCCAGTCCTCCGTACTGACCGCCGTCCTGGCGCTGAGCGCAGGCTTGGCCCTGGCTCCCGCGGCGCAGGCCGCCACCCCCAGCGCCGGAACAGCGCAGTCGGCCACCCCGACGGCGTCCGCCGGCTACGCGGTGCGCAGCACCAAGGTCACCCTGTCGAACCAGACCAGCAGCATGCTCTACCTCGGCTCGGCCACCCTGGCCCACGGGTGCTGGACCGCCGGCAGCCCCCTGCCCCCGAGCTACATCCTGCCGAACGTCGCCCCCAGCTGGAAAACCGAGTCGTGCGGGTTCCTGACGGGCACCGAGGGGCAGATCAGCTTCGGCGTGGACACCTGGAACGGGTTGATCCACTGGAGCAATCCCTATGCCGGGTCGAACATCAACGAGTGCACTGTCGGCGCGGGCCTCACGTGCGAGGTGATCGGGGGCAAGGGGAACACCGCCGAGGTCACCTTCGTGGTGCGGCGCGCCTGAGGCCCGACCGCACCGGTCGTGCGGAAGTCGCGCTCCTCGCCGTCGCCGCCCGCCATCCGTTCTACCGCGATTGCGACTTGATCGGGCGTCAGGTCCACCCGGGCGGTCTGTCGGAACCGTCTCGGACAGCGCGCCGGTTCTGAGTGGACCTCTGCGGGCGGCGACCTCGGTCGTCGGCTCCCGGCCGGCGCGCGGCCCCGGCGGGGGAGGGGGGCGCCCGCCCGCGCCGGGCGGGGACCCCCCCGCGGTGTGGGGGCGCGGAC
>NZ_JBHWIR010000301.1:954-5647 GCF_042731835.1 Kitasatospora sp. NPDC059817
GCGCCCCGCGCCGGCGCGGCGCGGCGCCCGCCGCCCCCGCCCCCCCCCCCCCCGGCCGCGGCGGCATCCGCACGCCCTTGCTGCGTCCGCGACCCGAGGCGGGGCTGCCAAGGCGTCACGTTCCCGGTCGTGGACGGAATGGGGATCGGTTGCCGCCCCTGAGCCGAGCACCGCCTCAAGGGTGCTAACTTAGGCAAGCCTAACCAAGAAGCGCGATCACACAGCCCAGGGGGGCACCATGGCAGACCAGCCGACCCGCCGGACACCGCAGGCCCGTGAAGCACAGGTGCTGCGCACCGAGCGGATCACACCGCACATGGTGCGCCTGGTCCTCGGCGGTGCGGGGTTGGAGGACTTCGACGCCGCCGAGTTCACCGACCACTACGTCAAGGTGCTCTTCACGCCCGAGGGCGTGAGCTACCCGGAGCCCTTCGACATGGCGCGGATCCGCGAGGAGTTCCCGCCCGAGCAGCGGCCGATCACCCGGACGTACACCGTGCGGGCCTGGGACCCGGCCCTGCGCGAGCTGACCATCGACTTCGTGGTGCACGGTGACGAGGGCCTGGCCGGGCCATGGGCGGCCCGCGCACAGCCCGGCGAGATGGTGCGCTTCCTGGGCCCCGGCGGCGGCTACGCCCCCGACCCGAGTGCCGACTGGCACTTGCTGGTGGGCGACGAGAGCGCGCTGCCCGCGATCGCCGCGGCGCTGGAACGGATGCCGGCCGATGCCGTGGTGCACGCCTTCGTCGAGGTCGCGGACGCCGCGGAGGAGCAGAAGATCGTCTCGCCCGCCGGGGCCGAGATCAGCTGGCTGCACCGCGGCGCGCGCCCGGTGGGCGAGGCGCTGGTCGAGGCGGTGTGCGCGCTGGAATTCCCCGCCGGCACGGCATCCGCGTTCGTGCACGGCGAGGCAGGCTTCGTGAAGGAACTGCGGCGCCTGCTGCGCGTGGAGCGGGGCATCCCGCGCGAGCGGATGTCGGTCTCGGGCTACTGGCGGTCCGGCCAGAGCGACGAGGCCTGGCGGGCGGCCAAGCGCGAGTGGAACGCCCAGGTGGAGGCCGAGCAGGAGCAGGCCGAACAGGAGTCGACCGGCTGATCCGCGCCGCCGGGTAGCCGCCCGTGTTGCGTGGACGCGGAGACCGTGGTCGCCCCGCGCGAGTTCGCCGGCGACGGCCACCGTCGGAACGCGGAACTCGTCGAGTACACACCCGACGGGGAGGCGGTCCTGGCCGGCGGCGCGGCGCTGCTCGGAGCGCGGGTGGAGGCGACGGCCGCCGGTTTCGTGACGGGCCTGAGGTTGGTCAGGGCGGCGCTCGGGTTCCTCGGCGGTCAGGAGCTGCAACTCGACCTGGCGGAGTTCGGCTTCAACCTGACGGTCCCTCTCAGTCCGGGCCCGTCGGGATGTCCGACGGGCCCGAAGGGTGCTGGCGAGCGCAGGCATCCACCTGGTGCGGGGATCGGTCCCGGGCCGGGTGTGCGCAGTCCAGCCGGGCGGCGGCAGGGCGGCTTCACACCTGGAAGCTCTGGATGTCCGATGTCGTGCTCGTGAAGCCGTTGGTCGAGATGACCCTGACCTGAACCTGTGTCCCCGGGGGGAACTGGCTGTGGTCGATCGTGATCGTCGGGTTCTTCAGGCCGACCCCGACGGTCTGCCAGGTCCGTCCGCCATCCGTGCTCACCTGGGTCGCGAAGGTCTGACCGTCCTGCGGGGCCGGGCCGAAGTCCAGGGCCAGCCCGACGTTCCCGTCCTGCGCCGTCGTCGGACGGGCGCCGCGCAGGGCCGGGGCCGGGGCTCCGGGGCGGAAGGTGTCCACGACCTGCCCTCCGACGAGCAGTTCGACGGACGCCGGATCGGCCCCCACCGGGAGGACCTCGTCGACCAGGCCGGTGCGGTCCTGCCCCGGCTCCGGGTCCGACGACAGCTTGACCGTGACCGGGAAGTCCTGCGGCGGTGCACCGCCTGCCTGCTGGATCCGCAGCACCACCGGCACCTCGCCGTCCGGGCCGGCGCCGTCCGGCTGCCCGGCCAGTCCGGCGGGGGCCGGCTGGGAAGGTTGTCGGGCCGCGGCCGACACCGGATTGACGAAGCGGATGTCACCGGCGCGCTGGGTGAGGTTGACGGTCCCGATCACGCTGACGAGCTGCCCGGTGTCGGGCCCCGCTCCCCGTGCCGCTTCGTCGGCCGCCGGCACCGGGGCCGCCGCGGCGGTCACCGAGAGTTGCGGGAACCGGTCGTCGGGGCGGCCGCCGGTTCGTGTGGTGACTCTCAGTTCGTGGGCGGCCTCGCGCAGCGGAGCCACTGGGGTCGGCGCCGGGGCGCCGGCTGCGAGGGAGTCCTCGGCCAGCAGGCGCTGGCGGATGCCCTCGTAGGTGTAGCTGCAGGGCCACTGGGAGTTGCAGTAGGTCATGACGTCGTGCCACGGCACGCCCGGCCGGGCGGCCATCGGCAGATTCAGCTGGGGGTCGCCCACGTCGAATCCGGCGTAGCTGTTCGCGTCGTTGGCCAGCTGTCCGTTCTGGAACGGGTAGTTCTGCAGGTCGTCCTTCGATTCTCCGCAGAATCCGGGGTGCTTGCGGCCGTAGGTGTGGCCGAGTTCGTGCCCGCCGTACCAGTCGGCGTACGTGCCGTCGAAGTCCCAGCCCCACGTCGCGGCACCGCACGGCGCCGAGGCGACGGTGGTGGGGTCGGGTGTGGCGGGCACCCCGGAGGCGCATCCGCGCATGAAGAACCCGCCGTCGGCCGCCTGGCCGAGGTAGTGGGTGCGCCGGTCACCGCCGGCGCTGATGTCGAGCGCGCGGATGGCGGCGAGCTGGGCGTTGGTGTCGGTGCACTGGAACGGCGGGGTGGCGGTGACGTCGATGATGGTGTGCGGCGCTTCGATGACGTCGGCCACCGGGTAGGCGCGCTTGAGCCAGCTGATCAGGAAGGTGTAGTCGATGTCCCGCGGGGTGTAGGTCACTGGTGGGTTGCCCATGGTGTAGCGCAGCCCCAGGACTCGGACCCGGAGCGGCGGGGACTGCGTGAACCAGACGGCGGTGGCGCCGGGCGGCGTGTTGAACGGGACGTCGGCGCCCGTCATGGTGTCGGTCAGGGCGATCGAGCTCACGCTGAGTGCCCCTTCGGCCGTCAGTGCGCTCGGCACGACGAAGTTGAGGCTCAGGCCGGCGTCGGCTCGACGGGTGGGTACGTCCTTGGGCGCGGTCGGATCGAGGGAGACGGTATTGGCCGAGGAAACGGTGATCGGGGTGTCGGTGGGTGATCGGAGCAGGGTCACGGTGCCGTTCACGCCGGTGGCGGGGCCGCTCGCGCCGCTCACGTAGGCGCGGATCACGGTGACCTTGCCGGCGATCAGGGTGACGCTGTGCTGGAGGTCCTGAATGGCCTGGGTGACCTCCGTGGCGTCCAACACGGCGAGCGTCTGAGTCGTCATGGCTGACTCCTTGGACGAGCGTTCCGGCCCTTTCAGGCTATGCCGCTCAGGGGCCGTTCGCCTGTACGGCGGCGGCGCCAGAAGGGGCTCAGGGGCCAACGTTGCTCCTGGGTATAGGCGTACCCGTGATTTCTTCGGTAGGCCGCCGCGATCCCGTCCAGGAACGCCGTGTAGTCGGCGAGCGCTGCCGTCGTTCGTCCCCCGTCGGCGAGGCAGTCGGCCACGGCCCGTCCGGCGCGGGCACCGGTGTGCAGCGCGGTGAGGATGCCCTGCGAGGAGAGCGGGTCGAAGGCGAGGGCGGCGTCCCCGGCCGCCACCCAGCCGGGCCCGGCCGCCGGGGTGAGCCGCAGGCCGTGAGCCGGCGCCCAGCGCGGCACGGGTGTCGCGGCCGGACCGTGCCCGGTCAGGCGGCGCCGGACGTGGACGGTGCGACTGAGCGCGTGCCAGAAGCCCTGTGGGGTGCGCAGGGACGGGGTGGCGAGGTCGGCGTCGGTCAGATGGGCGACCAGGCGCCCGGCCGGGATCCGGGTGGTGTACCACCAGCCGTGCGGCGCCGCCTCCACCAGGGTGCGGGCCTCGGCGTCCGCCGGGTCCGACGGTTGGCCCTGGTCCGACGGTTGCCCCGAGCGTGAAGGGCGCGAAGGGCGCGAAGGGCGCGACGGACGGCGGTCGGGGAACACGACGTACGCGGCGACGAGCCGGTCCTGTCGCCAGCGGCGGCCGTTGCGGCGGCCGATGACACAGCGTCGGCCGGTCGCGTCCACCGTCCAGCGGGCGGACAGCTCCGTCACGGCGCCGGTGGCCGGCTCGCGGACGGTCAGCCGGTCGTCGAGCCGGTCCAGTACGGTGGCCTGCCGCAGTTCGGCACCGGCCGCGACGGCCGCGTCCCGCAGGAAGGCGTCGAAGCGGAGCCGGTCGAGGTGCCAGCCGTGGCCGTACGGGTCGAACAGGTGGCTGCGGCCGTGCAGCGCGGCCGATCCCCAGGCGGCGTACGTGCCGGTGGAGACGGGGTGGCCGGAGGCCAGGAAGGCCTCCAGCAGCCCTAGGTCGCCCAGCAGCGGTCGGGCGGCGGGCGGCAGGAACTCCCCGATCTTGAACACGGGTTGGGCGGAGAACACGGCGGCGGACGCGACCGGGGACGCGACCGGAGACGTGGCGGCGGACGCGACCGGGGACGCGGCGGCGGACATGGCCGGCGACGCGGCGCCCGGCCGGGGCCGGCCCCCGCCGCCGGACAGGGTCGTGTCGCGGGCGCCGGCCCC
>NZ_JBHWIR010000302.1:0-5630 GCF_042731835.1 Kitasatospora sp. NPDC059817
CGCGGCGCCTCTCACCCCGCCCACATGGGGGGCGGGTCTTAGCACTCGCTGGCGCCCCCGGGGCGGCCGCCGGCCCCCGCCCCGCAGCGGGCGCCCGCCCGGGATCCACCCCACCCCCCCTATTCCTGACCATGCCGGAGACCCTCATGGACACCACCGTCCGCCCCCCGAAGAAGAGCGCGAAGCCCGCCCCCACCGGGCCCGGCCTGCTGGCCAAGACCCACCTGGTCGGCGCCACCGAGTCCGGCATGGAGGGCCTGGCCCTGTGGCTGGCCTCCCGCGGCCTGGACGTCACCGGCAGCATCGACCCCGCACACCAGGACAGCCCCGCCGCCGACCGGCTGCGCGCGGCCGACGTGGAACTCACGGTTGGCGCCGACGCCGGACACATCCGCAACGACCGAACGGCCGTGGTCTGGTCCGGAGCGGTCGTCGCCCCGCACCCCGAACTCGACCGGGCCCAGGCCACGGGACTGCCGGTGCTCGCCCGCGCGCACGCGCTCGCCGTACTCTGCGAGGACTTCGGCCATCCGCTGATCGCCGTCGGCGGCAGCCACGGCACCACGACCGCGGCAGCCGTTCTGGCCGCGGCCCTGGCCGACGGCCGAACCGGCTGGATCCTCAACGCCCCCGCCGTTGGCAGTACCCCCGGCCAGGACGGCGAACGGCGCCTCGTGGTGGACCTTTGCCCGGACGCCGGCACGCACGAGGCCGCGCCGCCCGGCTCGTGGAGCCACCGCCCCAATGTCCCGAACGTGTACCAGCGGCCATCCCCGTCGGTGGCGCTGATCGCCGCCGCCACCATGAACTCACCGCACTTCGAGGACACCATCGAGGCCCTGAACGCTGCCACGAACCTCGCCCGCTCCGCTGACACCGTGGTCCTGCCGCTCTGGGACAACGGGGCAAAGATCGTGCACGAGAGGCTGAGCGACCGCCCCGGCCCCACGGTGGTGACCGTGGGCCTTGTGGAGAGCGCGGACGTGTGGGTCCTCAAGCCCCGATGGCTCGGGGAAAGCTATCTCCTCACCCTCCGCCACCAGGGCAAGCAGCACCAGTTCATCGTGCCGATCGTGGGCGACCACCACGCCCTGGCTGCCTGCGCCGCCATCGCCACCGCCCTCGTCGCTGGGGAGAGCGCCAAGACGATCGCCGAGCGCCTGGCCGGATTCAAGGGTGTGGAGCGCTCCCTGACCGAAGCCGGCACCCAAGCACGGATCACCGTGCGCGACTCCCGCGCCCGGCACCCCCAGGAGGTCGCCGATGATGTGGCGGCCGCCCGGATGCTCACTGAGGGCAACGTCATCGTCGTCCTGGAGCCGGACGGCATCGCCCGTACCAGCGCTCACGCCGTTGAGTTGGGTAAGGCCCTCGTCTCCGCCGACCGCGCCGTGCTGCTGCCGGTAGCCACCCCGCTGACTGTGCTGAACGCCCCGGACCCGCTCGATGCCGTCGTCAATGCCGCCAGGCCTCCCTTGGGAGCCAGCAAGGCTCACCGGGTGCGTTTGAGCCCGTGCGAACCGAGCGCCGAGCAGCAGGTCGCCGACCTCGCCAAGCCCCGCGACTTGGTGCTCGTCATCGGCACCGGACAAGCCGCCCGCTTCGGCCCCCGGTTGCTGGAGCGCCTCGCGCGAACCGGTTCCCCCACCACTGACCATCCGTGAACCACCCGCCGACCACCGGAGTTGCTGCTGTCATGGCCACCACCCTGCCCGCGCACAACCTGCCCGAACGCGACATCCGGCTCCTCGTCCACATTGCCGCCGAGTCCCAGACCCGCACGATCGCGGCCGACCCCGCCCTCACCCTGGCCCCTTCTGATGTCGACGCCGCCGTCCGCGCGCTGTTCACGGCTACCGGCACGCGCACCGTGCTGCAGCTCGTCGCCTGGGGCGCCGCATACGGCATCGTCACCGGCACCACCGAGCCCTGTACCGCGCTCACCACCGCAGTTCAGCTCCCTCGGCGCCTCCAGCGGGTCCTCGCGGGCTGGGTCGGCGGGCGCACCGCCCCGGAGTTGGCGGCCGACTTCGGCGTCTCGACCGGCACGATGCGCGGCTACGGCCGGGACCTGCGCTCCTGGCTGGGGGTCCGCAACCAGGTGCAGGCGAGCATCGCCGCCGTCCTGGCCGGTCTGGTCTTGCTCAGCGACATCGACCCCACGTGGCCCGCCGAGCCACTCGCCCGTGCCATCACACCCCGACCGGATCGACCAGGCATGGGCCTCCGGCCCGCTGGCCGGCGCCGTCTCGGACTACCACGTCCTCGCAACTCCCGCCGAGGCAAGCGATCACCATGGTCTCGTGTTCCGCATCGACACCGATGCCATCGACGTGACCAGGCCCTGGGCCTACCGTTGAGGATTCCAGAAGGAGCGACATGGCCCAAGACCTGAGCCCATGGCATCTGTTCTCCGCCAGCCCGCAGGAGGAGTCGGCGTTCCGGCTGCTGAGTGCCCACCTCGCGGCCCAAGGCCAGCAGGTGGTGTTGCGTGGGAAACCGGACGATGAACAGGAGCGTTATCAGCAGCGGTTCGGAGTCGCGGCCGGGGTGCTCACGGTCGACGCACATCTCGCCATTGATGGAGCGGACTGGTACGTGGACCACACCACGGTGCCGCTGCCCGGGAGCGCCTGGATGCCGTCGGCGATACGGGCCGCCTCCGACGCTCTGAACCGTCTGCTCGCTCGCGCGCTCCTGCTGAGCCCGACGGGCGGATTGCGGATCACGGTCACTCCACAGCAGGGCACGGCAAAGGAGCGCAACCGCTACTTCACGCGGCTGGCGGCCCTGGGCGAACAGGCCGCACGCACCGGGCGTCCGGTCTTCGACACCGAAGCCGCCGACTTCAATCCCTCCTACTCGTTCCCGGTCGCCGAACCCTGGCATCCCGCGGACCCTAGCCAGCCAGTCATCCTGTCGTTCGCCCTGCCGCAGCCGCTGCAGGTACATCATCGGCTTACCCCTCACGGCTGGATTCACGACCTCGGCCCGGCCGGCGACGTCCTTGCCCACCCCATCCACGAGAAGCTGACCGCGAACAAGCAGAAGAACGGCGGCCCGGGCCAACTGCGCCGCGCCGCCAGAATCGGGCTGACGACCGGGCTCTTGATCGACGCCCGGGTGGGCTGGCAGCCGCCTCACCTGTACGCCGATCACATCTCCCCGCGAAAGCCACCTCCCGCCATCGCACCACTCGACCACGAGGTGGCCCGGACACTGATGCGGGAGGCGGCCTCTCGCCACCCCGACGTCCTGAACCGGGCCTGGCTCATTACCGCCGACGACTCCGTGCACGAGGTTTATGTCCGACCGAAAACACCCAGCTCGGACGCCTGACTCGGGCCGCGTCAACACCGACGTCATCAACCCGCTGGCTCGCGTACTTATCGCTAACGACGAGCGAGAACAGACCTAGGAGTCAAGGACAGTGCCTATATCCGAAACCGAACGCATCTGGAATCTCCTGATTTCCGCACATAAGTCCTACTACGCTGCGACGTCGACCACCTATGACGAAGTGCTGTGGGAAGTCGCGCAGCGAGCCGAGGAGTCGGGCAGCCTCGGCAAGCTCGACATAGGCGCACTCGTCGTCTGGAAACGACTGTCCGCCCGCACCCGCTGGGCCTCCGCCTTGATGGGACTACCGGACGCGCAAGTTCGCGCGGCGACAGGCCAAGCGATGGAAGTCGTTCGGGACACATCCAGGTCCCGCGGGCAGGCCGCCCAGGCCGGCCGCGCCGCGCTGGTCACCCTGCCGGGCTTCTACAAGGGTGACGCACTGGCATCTGCGGTCCTCACTGCCGCAGCACCACATCGCATGGCCGTCTACGACAGCCGAGCTCAGCGAGGACTGGAATCGCTTGGGCTAACGCTCACCGACAACCCAGGACGATACGGCCGCTACATGGACCTTCTCGACAAGCTCCTCACGCACAAGGGTTCCTTCGGACCGAGCTGGACAGTACGAGACATCGACATCGCCCTGTTCTGGATCGGTGGCAAGTGACGCTAGGGGCCAACTGCCAACGAACGAGATGCGGCCCCCGAACTCGATCGAGTGGCTCTACGCTGTGTCGCTTCCTACGTCACGGACATGTCCGCTACGTTCCTGCACAGGTCAGCGTCATCGCGAACACCTCCTCGGCCGGAAAGCGGCAGGAGGTCCTGGTCGACGAGGACGCCCCCGAGGACGCCGACGAGCACGGGATCGTCGACGAGGCGAAGCGGCACCACCGCTGGGACACGCAGGCCGCTGCCGTCATCGAGCGCCTAGCCCGCGAGTGCGGACTCACCGCCACCACCGTGTGCTCCGATGGCAGCCCCGGGCCGGTCGCGATGGCCCGCAACCGCGACCGCCCCTGGTTCACCGCGGTGCTGTGGAACCCCGCCACGGTCACCCCGGTGCCCGGCGGGTTCCGGCCGTACGGGTCGCCCGACTACTGGCACGGCTTCACCACGATCCAACTCGACATCGGCGGACGGGCCCCGCTCTTGACTGCGAGCTACCACGGCGACCCTTTCCGGCCGGCACCCTGGAGTACACCACTTCCGATGAAACCATCATCGTTCTGAACTACAGCGTTCAGTAGGGCGTCGGGAGTTGAACCGCGAGTCGAGCTTGTCGTGTGACCTCGCAGGTCACCGGACCTGCTGATCTGCTGGCGGGCCGTCGCCCCTTCCGGTCGCCATCGCCCGTAGGGCGTCGACGGCGAGGCGGGCGGTGGTGCCGATGGCGGCGTCGGCGGCGGGGAGGGTGATGGTGGTGGCGGCGGCGCGGGTGAAGATGGCGAGGGCGTAGCGGCCGCCGTCGGGGTATTCGACGACGCCGACCTCGTGGCGCAGGGTCGGGAGGGTGCCGGTCTTGCCGTGGACGCGGACGTCGTCGTAGGGGAAGCCGGAGGCGAGGCGGTGCGGCCAGACCTGGAGGCCGAGCAGGCGGCGGAGGGCGGCGCCGTGTTCGCCGGGGCAGGCGTCGCCGTGCCAGAGGGCGGCGAGCAGGGTGGTCATGTCGCGGGCGGTGCTGCGGTTGGTGAAGGTGGGGTCGAGGACTCTGAGGCGGGCGACGACGGCGGGGTCGACGGGGGAGTCCCGGCCGGTGTCCTCGGCGAGGGCAGCGATGAGGTCGCGGAGCTTGTGGACGGCGACGGTGCGGGTCAGGCCGAGGTCGGCCATGGTGCGGTTGACGGTGTCGAGGCCGATCTCGTCCCAGAGGACGTCGGCGGCGGCGTTGTCGCTGACGGCGACGGTCAGGTAGGCGAGGTCGCGCAGGGAGAGCCGGGCGGCGTCGAGCATGGCGGCCAGGCCGGTGCCTCCGGAGGTGCGGCCGGCGGCGGGGACGTCAACCTGCCGGGTGAGGTCGATCCGTCCGGCGGCGGCCTCGCGGAAGAGCGTGACCAGGAGGCAGAGCTTGTGAACGCTGGAGGTGCTGACCGGGGTGTCGGCGTCGAGGGCGATCTCGGTGCCGGTGTCGAGGTCGCGGACGTGCAGCCGGCCGCTGACGCCGGCGTCGGCGAAGGCGGCGGCGATGCGGGCGCGCGCGGTGCGGGCGCCGGCGGGGCGGTCGCCGGATGCGCGGTTGCCGAAGGCGCGGTCGCTGGTCACAGCGGGAACTCCATTGCGGGCCGGGG
>NZ_JBHWIR010000303.1:0-5626 GCF_042731835.1 Kitasatospora sp. NPDC059817
CGCCGGGGCGCTCGGGCGGGGGGCGCCCCGCCCCTCGCCCCCGGCGGCCCCGCGCCCCCTGCCCCCGCCCCCGCCGCCGCCGTCCGCGCGGCCGGCGGCGGCCCGCCCACCTCGCCCTACCCGCACCACCCCGACGCCCCGTCCCTCGACGTCACCGACCTCACCGGGCTCCCCGGCGGCGGCTTCACCGCCACCGGACACCTTCGGCAGGACGGCCCGCTGCCCTACGCCAGCGGCTACCTGCGCGCCAACGGCGGCACCGGACTGCTCTGGACCGGCCTCACCCCCCGCATGCACCCCGAGGACTTCCGCACCGGCGACCTCGGCCGCGGCCGCAACTGGCCGATCGGCTACCACGACCTGGAGCCGTACTACCGCGCCGCCGAACACGAACTCGGCGTCGCCGCCGACGCCGGGGAGCAGCGCCGCGCCGTCGGACTGCCGATCCCGGACGACTACGCCTTCCCCATGCGGGCCATCCCGGCCAGCCACCTCGACCGCCGGCTCGCCCACGCCCTCGACGGCCGGACCGTCCGCGACCCCGCCATGCCCGGCCCCGCCCGGCTCGCCGTCACCGGCACCCCGCACGCCCGCAACGGCCTGCCCACCCGGCCCGGCGACAGCTTCGGCCCGCCCTGCGCGGGCAGCGCCAGCTGCGTCCCGGTCTGCCCGACCGGCGCCAAGTACACGCCGCTGCGCACCCAGGCCCGCTGGGCGCCCTGCGTCGAACTGCGCACCGGGGCCGTGGTGGCCAAGGTGCTCGCCGACCCGGTGACCGGGCGCGCCACCGGGGTGGAGTATCTGGCCGGCGGCGCGGCCCACCGGGTGGACGCGGACCTGGTCGTCCTCGCCGCGCACGCCGTCGAGAACGCCCGGCTGCTGCTCCTGTCCGGCCTGGCCAACCGCAGCGACCAGGTGGGCCGCAACCTGATGGACCACCCGGCGCTGCTCACCTGGGGGCTCATGCCCGGCCAGGTCGGCCCCTACCGGGGGCCCGGCTCCACCAGCGGCCTGGAGGCCTTCCGCTTCGGCCCGGCCCGCGCCCGCCGGGCCCCGTTCCGGATCGAGATCGGCAACTGGGGCTGGTCCTGGGCCGGTGGCTCCCCCGAGGCCGAGACGGCCGCACTGCTGGCCGCCGGGCTGCGCGGCAAGGAGCTGCGGGCACGCCTCGGCGACCGGCTCGGCCGTCAGTTCTCGCTCCAGTTCGAACTGGAGCAGCCCGCCGACCCGGCCAACCGGGTCACCCTCGACCCGGACCGGCGCGATCCGCTCGGCCTCCCCGGCCCGGCCGTCCGCTACGACCTCGACGAGTACGTCCGCGCGGGCATGGTCTCGGCCCGGGCCGTCTCCGATCAGCTGTTCGCCCTGCTCGGCGCCGAGGACCACACCGCCTACCCGGCCGGTCCGCAGTGGCCGGGCCGCCTCGAACACCTGGGAACCGCCTACGGGTACCGGGGCGCGGGCCACGCCGGCGGCACCCACGTCATGGGCGACTCGCCCGCCACCTCCGTCGTCGACCACTGGCAGCGCTGCTGGGACCACCCCAACCTGTACGCCGTCGGGTGCGGTTCGATGCCCTCGCTCGGCACCTCCAACCCCTCGCTCACTATGGCCGCCCTCGCCCTGCGCAGCGCCGACCGGATCCACCAGGACCTGCTGGACCTGCACCGCCCGGTGTCCGTCGCCGGTACCCCTTCGTCCGTCGCTCCTTCGCCCGCCACCTGTTCGCCCGCCCTTCCGGAGACACCATGACCGGCCTGCCGCTCCCGCCCGTACCGGAGCCGTACCACCTGCCCTTCCACTACGGCGCGTTGCACAACATCGGCGTCGACTACCTGGTCGAGCCCGAGCGGGCGCGCGAACTGCTCGGCAAGCGCCACCCCGGCCTGACCGCCGCCGTGTTCGACGGCGGGGCCTGCGTGTCCCTCAACTACCAGCTGTACTTCGCCCAGTACCCGAACGGCGGTGGCATCACCGAGGAGCTGGAGATCAACCTGGTCGCCCACCCGGTGTTCGCCGGGGACCGCCTCCCGGTCCTCAACTACGGCCAGTACGCCCGGGGTTACGACCAGACCAAGCTGCTCGGGATCGCCCGCCTGCACGTCCTGTGCGACAACCCGCTCGCCATCGACGCCGGGCGCCGCCTGTACGCCGAGCCCAAGCACCCCGGCTGGTTCGAGACCGCGCTGCCCTCGCTCAACGCCCCCGCCGTGCGCGAGCGCTGGTCCGTCTCCTGCCGCCGGGCCACCCTCGGGGAGGACGGGCTGTGCCGCCACGACGAGCAACTCCTCGCCCTCGACGTGAACCTGATCGGCCTCACCGCCGAATCCGTCAACAACACCCCGATCACCGGCTACGGCACCGACGACGAGGGCAAGCTGCTCGCCGGCCCGCTCAACGTCTACCACCCCTACCGCTACTACGCCCTGGACGACCGCACCGCCGACCGTGTCCGGCTCGACCTCGGCAACCCCGCGGAGGAGTCCGCCCGAGACCTCGCCCACCTGATCGCCGACGCCCCGGCCGCCGGGGTCTGGACCTACCAGTCCCCGCCGGTCGCCGCCCACAACCGCGCCTACTACGTCCGGTGACGCCCATCAGCCGAGGGCGGGTTACGGTCAGGGGCGACACCACCTGAGTGGGCGGGCGGCGGACCGTGGACGCCGTTCTCGTGTGCACCTCTGACCGCTCCTCCGCAGCTGGGGGTGTGCGCGTGAGTGTCCACTGACAAGGGTAGCCTTACCCATTGCGCAGGTGATCGGCAGTGGGGAGGGACCCTTGTTGGAATTCCGGCTGCTCGGACCGGTGGAAGTCCGGTGCAACGGGCAGTTTGTCGAGATCGGGCCACCGAAACGCCGGACCTTGCTGGCGATGCTCCTCCTCGCCAACGACGCGCTGGTCACGAACGACCGTCTCACCGACGCCCTGTGGGGCGAGCAGCCGCCCAGACACGCCAAGACCGTGATCCAGGGGCACGTCTCCCAACTCCGCCGGCTGCTGCACCCCGTGGGCCCGGTCACCATCGCCACCGCCTGTGACGGCTACCTCCTCCAGGCGCCGTCCGACCACATCGACGGCGAGCGGTTCCGCGCCGCCGTCGCCGAAGCGCGCACCGGCGACGGCGCACCGGCCGGGATCCCGGCGCTGCGCAAGGCCCTCGCGCTCTGGCGCGGCCCGGCGCTCGCCGGACTCTGCGGCACACCCCCGGTCGTCGCCGCAGCAGCGGAACTGGAGGAGGCGCGGCTCGGCGCGGTGGAGGAGCTCGGCCAGGCGCTGACCGCGGGCCGGCGCGCCGAAGAGGCCGTCGCGGTGCTGCGCGGCCCGGCGGACCGGCATCCGCTGCGCGAATCCCTGGTGGCGCTCCTGCTCGACGCCCTGCTGGCGACGAACCGGCAGGCCGAGGCCATCGAGCTCTACCACCGGACGGCCCGACTGCTCGGTGACGAACTGGGCGTCGACCCGGGCCCCGCGATGGTCGAGGCCTACGACCGGATCCTCAGCCCGCCACGCGCCGCACGCCGACGGGAGGACACGCACCGGCCCGGGGACCCCCACGGGCAGCAGGCCGCGGACCGGCAGGCCGACACCCGCAGCCAAGCGGGCGCGCACCGCCAGGAGGATGCGCACCGCCAGGCCGACGCGCACCGCGGCGCGGGACATGCGGGACAGCCGGGCGCGAACGACCTGCGGCGACCGCTCCTGCTGCCCCGCCGACCGGCCGGCTTCACCGGGCGCAAGCGTGAACTCGCCGCCCTCGACGCGGCCGTGCGGCACACCGCACACGACTCGCCCATCTGCCTGGTCACCGGGCCGGCCGGGATCGGCAAGAGCGCGCTGGTGGCCCACTGGGCCCAACAGGCCGCGGCGGACTTCCCGGACGGCGTGCTCTTCGCCCGGCTCGGCGGCTTCATCGACACCGCCCCGATCGCCGACCCCGCCTTCGTCATCCGGGACTTCCTCGGCGCGCTCGGCATCCAGCCCGACGACATCCCGCAGAACACCGCCGCAGCCGAGGCGCTCTACCGCTCGCTGCTCCGCAACCGCCGCCTCCTGGTCATCCTCGACGACGCGCTGAGCTACGACCAGGTCCGCCCGCTGCTCCCCGGCGCCCACGGCTGCGCCACCGTCGTCACCAGTCGCAACCGGCTGGAGAGCCTGGTCGCCGGCGACTGCGCCCGCCCCCTGCTGCTGGACCGGCTCGGGCCGGGGGAGGGCGAGGCACTGTTCGCCCGCATCCTCGGCCCGGACCGGGTCGGAGCGGAACCGGACGCCGCCGGGCGCCTGGTGCGGCTGTGCGACGGGCTGCCGCTGGCCCTGCGACTGGCGGCGGCCCGGCTGGCGGTGCGACCCGAGCGCTCGCTCGGCGACGCGGTCGAGGAACTCCGCGACGGGCAGCGGCGGATCTCCTTCCTCGCGGTGGACGGCATCGACTTCGCCTCCGTCCTGCGCGTCAGCGTGGACCACCTCCCGCCGGACGCGGTCGCCGTCCTCCGGCTGCTGGCCCACCACTTCGGCCCCGACATCGACGTGGCGGCGGTCGCCGCGCTGGCGGACGACAGCCCGGCCGGCAGCCGCGCGGTGCTGGAACGCCTCGTCGCCGCCAACCTGGTGGAGGAGCGGGGGCACGACCGCTACGCCCTGCACGGACTCATCCGGCTGTTCGCCCGCTCGCTCGGCCCCGCCCCCGGGGGTGACCGCCTCCTTCCGCTCCTCGACCACTACCTGTACGCCGCCCTGGCCGCCGCGAGCGCGGCGGTGGCGGGCAGCCAACCCTGCTGCCGGCTCCCGGAGGACTTCCGGACGCCGGTGTCGACGCCCGTCTTCGCCGACCGGGAGGAGGCCATGGCCTGGTACGCCAGGGAACGGCGCAACCTCGTCGCCGCCACCGCGGCGGCCGCCGCCGGCCGGCACCACCACCGGGCGTGGCGACTCGCCCTGCTGCTGTGGCCCCTGGTCGTCCAGCAGCCCGGAGCCGACTGGGAGGCTCCGCTCGGCCACGCCCTCGGCTCCGCCGTCGAACTGGCCGAGGCCGACGCGGAATCCCGCGTCAGGAGCCTGCTCGGCTGGGTCCTCGGGCAGAACGGCCGGTACGAGGAGGCCTTGCCGCACCTGCTGCGCGCACCCGACCTGGCCCGGCGCGCCGACGACACCGAGGGTGAGGCGATCGCCACCGCCAACCTGGCCCAGGCCCGGGAGGCACTCGGCGACACGAACCTGGCCGGCCTCGGCTACGAGCGGGCCGCACAGCTCGCCCGCAGGGCCGGCAGCCCGCAGACCGAGATGCTCACGACCTACTACCTGGCCCGGTACCACCTGCTGAACGAGCGCCCGGCGAAGGCGCTCACCCTCGCGCGGTGCGCGCTCGACCTCGCCCCGGAGGACCAGGTCGTGGCGCGCCGCGCGATGCTCCTGGACATCTGCGGGAGGGCCCTGTCCACCCTGGACCGCAACGGCGAGGCGTGGCACCACTTCGACCGTGCGGGCCGCCTCGCGGAACAGGACGGCTTCACCGCCGACGCCGCCGACTACTACGCGCGCGCCGCCGCGGTACGGACCTGCGGGAACGGGTAGCGGCTGCCGCCCCCGGGGGCCCCCGCGCGGCCCCCCCCCCCGGGCCCCCCCCCCC